>CAZWMF010000777.1:0-1852 GCA_964634535.1 uncultured Opitutaceae bacterium
AATTGCTATCTTGTGCGCGGCGCGGGCGACCGGGCGGGCAAGCGGCTGCTGATTTCCGGCGACCTGATTTTTGCCGGCTCGGCGGGCGGCGGGTATTTTTGCCCGAGTCAGATGCAGACCCATCTTCGTCGGGTGATGGAGGAGGTTCCGGCCTCGACCGTGATCGCGCCGGGCCATGGCCCGCTCACCACGGTCGAGCACGAGTTGCGGTTCAATCCCTTCCTCGACTAGGCTTTCGCGCGGACGTCGGCCGGGCTAAGTCATGGCCAGTGGATCGAGTGCGCGGTCCAGCGTGGCGGCGTCCAGCAACTTTCGTTCGAGCACGACCTCCCGCAGCGTCCGGTTGGTGGCCAGCGCCTCGTGGGCGACGGCCGCCGCTTGGTCGTAGCCGAGCAGGGGGCTCAGGGCGGTGACGAGCATGAGCGAGCGCCGGACCCATTCGGCGCACCGCGCGGCATCGGCTTCGATTCCCTGCACGCAGGTGTCGGCGAACACCCGGGTCGCGTTGGCGAGGGTGTGGATCGCTTCGTGCAACGCGTGGGCGATCAGGGGCAGGGTGGCGTTGAGTTCGAGCTGGCCTTCGCGGCCGCACAGCACGACGACCTGGGCGAGTCCCTGCGCGTAGAGGCACACCTGCACGAGCATTTCGCACATCACCGGATTGACCTTGCCGGGCATGATCGAACTGCCCGGTTGCGTGGCCGGCAGCCGGATCTCGGCGAAGCCGCAGCGCGGCCCGGACCCGAGCAGCCGGAGGTCATTGGCGACTTTGGTCAGACTGGCCGTGATCGCGGCCAGATAGCCGGCGACCTCGACGGCGTCGTCGCGGCCGGCTTGGGCTTCGCAGTGATCGACCGCCTCGACCAGGGCGAGGCCCGTTTGGGCGTTGAGAATGCGGCAGACCCGCGCGGCGAACTCGGGATGGCCGTTCAGGCCGGTGCCGACCGCCGTGCCGCCGACCGCCAGCTCGCGCAGCGCCGCGATCGCCCGGTCGGTGCGCTCCACCGCTTTCGCCACCTGGCGGGCGTAACCGGAGAACTCCTGGCCGAGCGTCAGCGGCGTCGCATCCATGAGGTGGGTGCGGCCGATCTTCACGACCGGCTCGAAGGCGCGGGATCGGTCCGCGAGGGTCTGCTGCAGACGCGCGAGCGCCGGCCGCAGGTTCTCCCGGAGGGCGAGGGCCACGCTCACGTGGAGGGCACTCGGCATGATGTCGTTCGAGGACTGGCCGAGGTTGACGTCGTCGTTCGGATGCACCGGCCGCTTCGAACCGACCGGCTGGCCGGCGAGTTGGCTGGCCCGGTTGGCGATCACCTCGTTGATATTCGTATTCGTCGAAGTGCCCGAGCCGGTCTGGAACACGTCGACGGGAAAATGGACGCGCTGTCCGCCCGCGATGATCTCTAGGGCGGCCTGCTGGATGAGGCGGCTCTTGTCCGGACTCAATCGGCCGAGTTCCTCATTGGCCGCCGCGCAGGCGAACTTCACGAGCCCCAGTCCGCGGATAAAGGCCTCGGGCATCGCGTGCCCGCTGATTGGAAAGTTGAGCACCGCGCGCTGCGTGGAGGCCCCGTAGAGCGCGTCGTCCGGAACCGGCACCTCGCCGAGTGAGTCGCGTTCGACTCTCATGGTCGCGCGGGGGAGGACGGGGCGGGACTCGCCCGCCCTCCGCTTGGGCGCGAAGCCCGAAGGGTAGGCAGGAGGAACCGGGACATCGTCACTTCCTTTTGCCGGCGGGCGTTTGCCGTTTCAATGCACGGACATGGCGCACGAGTATGTCTTGAAACCGTTCACGCCGGAAATCCGGCTGAACATTGACTATGCGCGCGAGTTGAACGAGCAGCAACTGGCG
>CAZWMF010000778.1:0-1850 GCA_964634535.1 uncultured Opitutaceae bacterium
TCAATTGTCGCACTCGTGTCCGATTGGGCGCCGCGAAGACCTGTCGTACTGCGAAGTGATCTGTCGCCCTTCATGGTTCTTTGCATGGTTTCTCCCGGATAATATTGGAAGATTTTTTGGGCGGAACGTGTGCTGGCCGCCGCCCGCTGATCTATTGCAAGAAGCCGATCCGGTCGTTTCCCTCTTTGGCTAAGTCGTTGGTGATTGATCAATCGCTCGCTCTTCCCGCTGCATAAGCCTGGTCATCCGGTCAGACTCTCCGCCCACTCAGACGCCGTAGCTCCGGCCTTCTTCGGGTCGATCCGCACGAAAACGTTTCTAGGCCGACGTCGTCCCGGTCCGTCGGGATTTCGCTGGGGCGAGGTTCGCAAAGAGCTGGGCTGAGCAGCGGGCGCAGGCTTCGCTGACCGTCTTCCAGTCGTGCCACCGCGGCGCGAGCAGCTTGTATTCGCTCAGCCGGGTTTCCTCCAAGTCATACGGCATCGGCTTGGCCAGCTGCACCAGCAGTTGTTGCGTGGGCGATTCGCCGTTGGGTTGGGGGTACAATCGGTCGAATGAACGCAGGGCTGAGAGGGTGCCCGCGTCGCCCAGATGGTCCTGCATGGCCACGAAGTCGAGGTAGTCGCGGGTGGCATTGCGCTGGAGGATCAAGACGGCCTTGATGCGCAGCATCTCCGCCTCGGTGGGCACGGTGATGGCGTGGCCTTTGTGGGTGACCTGTTTGGTTTCCAGCGGCTCGGCGCGGATCAATTGACGGATGCCGGTTTCAATTCCGTCTAGATTGCCGAGAATCTGCACGGGGCGGCGGACGCGGGCCGTCTTCCATCCGGCGACCGATTCGAGTTGGGCGAGGATCTCGTCGAAACGGGTGCTCAAGTCCGTCGGAACGTGATCGGCGTCGACGGAGATCCGATGCCGGGCGCGGATGGCTTCGGCGGTGCCGCCCACCAAGACCGCATCGGGAAAGTTCTCTTGGAGATGGACGGCGGACGAGAGGACGCGGTCCCAATCAGGAAGCGGCTTGGAGGCAGGCATAGTTTTTCCAAAAGTGATAGCGTTGGGCATAGGGGTCGGCGACATGGGCGGCGCAAACGCGCAATACTTTGGCGCGAATTTCGCGATCCCGGCTCAAGGCGACCTGGAGTGCCTCCCAGGCGTCACGCCGGCCGCGCGCGATGACGTCATCAATCGCGGCCAGGGTAAAGTCTTGGTGCGTGAGGTGGCGGTGTCGCATGAGCGTGCCGGAGATTGAGTTCTTTCGGCGTGCGTTGATCGCGCGCATGCGCTCGCGGCGCCGGGTCCGTTCTTCGTCCGTATAGTTCTTGGGTCGACCGGCGGACAGCGAGGCGAGCAGGCGAGCGACCTGTTTTTTGGTCAGCGGTTCAAGGCAATGCGGACACTGCGGGAGCATCGAATCGATGGTCTAACGATAAGCGGTTATCGTCAATCGGAGAGGACACCCCGCAATCCGGTCAACCGAAAAGGTCATCTGGTCCGGCGCGTCTCCGACGAGGCGAAGCAGCCATTTGCGGTCGCACAACCCTTCGCACACCATATCAGCAAGAGCGCAATCAGCGGCGCGGCTCGAGGGCCATCCCTCCAAGACCGCCCAAAAAAACGCCCCGCCGGTTTGGGCGGGGCGTTCTAAGTGAACTGACTGGAAAACTTACTTGAGGAACCGACGGCGCAGGGCCGCGAGGCCGATCAAGGCCCCGCCGAGCAGATTCACGGTGGCACCGGTATCCGGTGCGCTCGAGGTCTGATTCGCGCTGAATTCGATGTCTTGAATGGCGTAGAAACTTCCGTCGAGCGTAACGCTGCCGATCTGCTCGCCGCTGGTCGCCTGGACT
>CAZWMF010000779.1:0-1849 GCA_964634535.1 uncultured Opitutaceae bacterium
CCGACCCTTTGCGCGTTCGACAAGAGATCGCCCTCGTACACATGCGCGCCGACATGCTGGAGCGGCACGTCCGGGCAGATATACACCTTCTCGCCCAGATCGCGCCACCTCTTGCAGAACGAGAAGTCCTCGGCGTAGTAGCCGCCCTTCTCGACGATGGGCAGGAACAGCGCCCAGGCTACATGTCCGTCGGCGCCGGTGTAGCGCAACTCGGGATAGGCCTTGACCATCGCCTCGACGCAATCGCGCCGGATCATGAGGAAGGCCGCGCCCACCGACGTCACCTCGGCGCAGGCGGTCGCCCCCTCCATGGTCATCGGGAGCGGCTGGCCCTCGGCCGAGACGTGGCTCGCCGCGAACCGGAGCGGGTAGGACTTCTTCGGCCCGGCCACCGCCACCAGGGGCTTGTTGGCATAGATCAGCCGGTCGATGGCCGTTTCCTTCCAGCCCATGTCGCTGTCGATCATCAACAGGTGGGTGCATGTGCTATCCAGGAATTTCGAGACGATGTTGGAGCGCGCGAGGCAGATGTCGGCGTTCCAGCGTTCGAACAGGTATTCGAGATGGACACCCTTGGCCCGCATGTGCCGCTCGGTCCGGGCCAGGCTGTCGGAATAGACCGACTCGGGCCGGCCATCGATCGTGGGCGTGGCGATCTGGAGGCGGACCCCGGTGTAATCGGGCTCGATCGTGAACACGCCCATGGCCTCGCGTGTCGCGGCAAGTTGGCGGACCATCGTCATGACCGCGACCATGTCGGGCGCCGGCGGCGCTTCCGCGAGCGGGATGCGGCGCGCCATCTGCGCAGTGGCGACGATCCACGTCTTCGAGTCCGCCGCCGCGCGCGCCCAGGACTGGACCTGCTCGCCGCTGATTTTTCCGGTCTTGAAGCCGCCGACCGCGCCCAGGGCTGACGACGAGAAGAGAACCGCGCCCTGCCGCCAGTCACCGCCATTGCATTCCTGGCTGGTGACGATCGCCCAGGGCTGGAGTTCCTGCAGCATGACCATGTCCCAGCTCGGCGCCTTGGCCACGCAATCCGGCCAGATCAGGCCGACCCATTCGTGTTGGGTCGAGCCGGCCGGCAGGCCGAACGTCCAGCCCTTGGGCGTCCAGGTGAAGTCCGTGGGCGGGGATGCGCCATCGGGCACGATCACGCTGCCGGGCGAGTTGCAGCCCATCTCGTGCAGCCCGCGGAAGAAGAGGGTCAGGTTGTCGAGGTCGCCGTCCCACAGGTAGAGCCAGAGGCCCCGGTCTTTGTTCATCATTTGCCGTCACCCTTGTTGATGATCCTGACGTTGAGGCCGCGCCGGGCCGAGTGCTCGCCGGCGATCGCGTCGCTCGATTCCTGCGCGCCGCCCGCTGAGAAAGCGCCGCCGAGCACCGCCTTTCGGAACGCGGCCGAACTCGGGTCCATGCCGCCGATGGTGGGCCGGAAGCGCGCGGGCTTGACGACGCGACCGCCGCCCACGAGCGCCGGGCGTTGCGCGCCGCGCGGGCCGCCGAAGAAGCCATCGGCCGCCGCCTGCAGGTGGGGCGCGAGCTTCGGTGTCGACAGTTCGCCCCGGCGCGCCTCGGTCGGACCCCGGATGTCGGTGAGCCCATGGTCCTGCATCACGATCTCGGCCGCGAGGTCCGCTGCCTTGGCCGCAGGGCTGCCGCCGATGGCCGCCGATTGGTTGGTGGTCGCCCAGTCGATCGGCGCCACCTGCTGCTTGGCCTTCTTGCATTTCGGGCACGCTGGATTGGGCTTCGCCTGCAGCTCGAGTTCGTCGGCCGCGCTGCGGACGGTTTTGTAGACGTGGCCGCAGTCGTTGCACCGCCACCGCTCCTCGAACTTCGGCTTGGG
>CAZWMF010000780.1:0-1847 GCA_964634535.1 uncultured Opitutaceae bacterium
GGGCGTGCATCCGTCGGCCAACGTCCATCGGTGCGCTGTGATCGGGGAGATATGGACGTTGACCGCGACGGTCGAAGCAAACGTCCGTGGCAGCGCTGTCATTTCGTTGCGGTGGATGTTGACCGCCACCACGGACGCAAACGTCCATCGGGGCCCGCCACCGTCTGGCGGTGGACGTTTGCCTGTCCACACGCCACCCCGGCTCGGACCGGCGTTGGTCGCGGGACCGCCCGCCCGCACACCGACACGGCTCGAGGTCGCGGTCATCCACACCAGGAAACGCTGCGGTGACCCGGCTGGGACGAGACCGCGTCCGGCGTCGCGACACGCCGCGACATGCGACCGCCGCCACTGGTTCGCCTTCCCCAGCCGCTGTTTGCCTCTCATCCCGCGCCGGCGTCGGTCGGTCAGGGCCGCGGGCCGCTGTCCGGGGCGCGCGGCGAACGTCAACGTCGCTGGGGAAGGGGGACGCGGCGGCAGAGTTTCCTGCTGTGGATGACCGCGCCCCGCACTGGTGTCGACGAGCGGGGCCGATGGTCCCGCGGAGGGCGTGCATCCGTCGGCAGACGTCCATCGGTGAGCGGTAATCGGGGAGGTATGGACGTCTGCTTCGGTGGCGGACGCAAACGTCCATCGCAGCGCCGCGATTTTCGTGCGATGGACGTTGACCTCGACCACGGACGCAGACGTCCATCGCACCCCGCCGACCGGACGGCGGTGGACGTTTGCAGGTCGATTCGCCGCCAGGCCCCGCCGCCCCGCCGGCGGCCCTTGACCCTCGCGACCGGCGCTGGTCGCGGGACCGCCCGCCCGCACACCGACACGGGTCGAGGTCGCGGTCATCCACACCAGGAAACGCTGCGGTGACCCGGCTGGGACGAGACCGCGTCCGGCGTCGCGACACGCCGCGACATGCGACCGCCGCCACTGGTTCGCCTTCCCCAGCCGCTGTTTGCCTCTCATCCCGCGCCGGCGTCGGTCGGTCAGGGCCGCGGGCCGCTGTCCGGGGCGCGCGGCGAACGTCAACGTCGCTGGGGAAGGGGGACGCGGCGGCAGAGTTTCCTGCTGTGGATGACCGCGCCCCGCACTGGTGTCGACGAGCGGGGCCGATGGTCCCGCGGAGGGCGTGCATCCGTCGGCAGACGTCCATCGGTGAGCGGTAATCGGGGAGGTATGGACGTCTGCTTCGGTGGCGGACGCAAACGTCCATCGCAGCGCCGCGATTTTCGTGCGATGGACGTTGACCTCGACCACGGACGCAGACGTCCATCGCACCCCGCCGACCGGACGGCGGTGGACGTTTGCAGGTCGATTCGCCGCCAGGCCCCGCCGCCCCGCCGGCGGCCCTTGACCCTCGCGACCGGCGCTGGTCGCGGGACCGCCCGCCCGCACACCGACACGGGTCGAGGTCGCGGTCATCCACCGCAGGAAGCGCTGCGGTGACCCGGCTGGGACGAGACCGCGGCCGGCGCCGCGACGGCCGCTGATGCCGCGGCGGCTCGCTCATCCCGACACGCTCGCGAACAGCGGCGAGCGCGGGTTCAGCGAGCGCGCGCGGTCAAACGCCGCCACGGCGAGCGACGCATGGCCGGACTCCGCCTCCAGGCGCGAGCGGATCAGCCACGCGTTCCTGTTCTGGGGCTCGTCGGAGGTCGCCCGGCGCGCGTCGGTGACCGCGGCGGCGAAGCGCCCCTGCAGCTCGAGCACGAGCGCGGCCTGGATCGCCGGGGATTCGGCGCCGGGCTCGATGTTCAGCGCCGTGCGAGCGGCGGTCAGCGCGGCGGCGGTATGACCCGCCTTGACGTCGGCCTGGCTGGCGCGCACCGCCTGGGTCATCGCCATCGGCA
>CAZWMF010000781.1:0-1841 GCA_964634535.1 uncultured Opitutaceae bacterium
CCCGCCCGGCCGGTGCGCGTCCTCGTCGCCCTCGACAAGTTCAAGGGCGCCCTGAGCGCCGAGGAGGCCTGCGCAATCGCCGCGGAGGCGCGGCGGGGCAGCGGCGCGCCGCTGGACGTGGCGACCTGTCCGTTGACCGACGGCGGGGATGGTTTCGCCGCGATATTGACGGATGCGGTCGGCGGCACGCGGGTCGAGGTGGAAGTGACCGGTCCGGATGGCGGGCGCCGTCGGGCGGCCTTCGGCTTGGTGGAGTCGGGACGCGTGCCCGCCGCGGCGCGTCGCCGTCTGGGCCTGGACACCGGTGCGGCCGCGCGGATCGCCGTGATTGAAATGGCGGCGGCGAGCGGGCTCGCCGGGCTGGATCCGGCCAGACGGGATCCTTGGCAGAGCGCTTCGACGGGAACCGGAGAACTTCTGCGGGCGGCGGCGGATCGGGGCGCCGAATGCCTCGTCGTGGGTTTGGGCGGGAGCGCGACGAACGATCTGGGTTTGCCCGCACTGGCCGCCCTCGGTTGGACGTTTCTCGACGGGGACGGCGGCGCGGTGTCGCCGCCGGTACCCGCCCGATGGGCGGCGATTCGCCGGATTGCCGGCCGGCCGCCGCCGGGCTTTCCGCCGATCCGGGTGGCCTGCGACGTCGAAAATCCGCTGGTCGGCCCGCATGGGGCGACGGTGGTCTTTGGACCGCAAAAGGGGCTCCGGCCGGAGGATCGCGGGTGCATGGAGGAGGCCGTTGCCCGCATGGCGCTTATGTTGTGCGCGCAGGCGGGACGCCCGGCCGAACTCACGGCAGCGCCCGGGGCCGGCGCGGCCGGTGGGCTCGGATTCGGATTGATGGCCGCGTTTGGCGCAACGCTTGTCGCCGGCTCGGCGTTGGTCGCCGATTGGCTCGATTTGGACCGGCGGGTGGGCTGGGCGGATGTCGTGATCACGGGGGAGGGCCGATTCGACGACAGTTCGTTGTCCGGCAAGGGGCCGGGTGCCGTGATCGGGCGGGCGCGGGGCAAGCCGGTGTGGGTGTTCGCCGGCGAGGTCGGCATCCCGCGCGAGCGGGTGGCGTCGACCGTCCGGCTGCACGCCGTCAACCCGCCGGGCATGCCCCTCGCGCAGGCCATCGGTCGGTCCCGGCAGCATCTGGCCTTGTCCCTGGCGGCGATATCGCACGAACTGGCGCATTTACGATGAGCGAACGTGTCCGCCGCCTAATTCTCGCCGCCGGCTTTGCCCTGGGGGCCGGCCTGGCCGCGCGGGCCCAATCCGGGCTGGCCGGCACCAATGCGACCGCGGCGGCTCCGCGACCGCCGCCCGGTCCGGCCTGGCTGCCGCGTTTCGCCGGACTGCACCGGGTGCTGACGGGCATCGATGTCGCCGCCGACGGCGGTTTTCTCGTGATGCGGGGCAAGCGCATCGGCCTATTGACACATCCGGCGGCGGTCGATCGCAACGGCGTGTCGACGGTGGAGGTCTTGCGCCATGCCCCCGGGGTGAAGCTGGTCGCTCTGTTCGCGACTGAGCACGGCATTTGGAACACCATTCCGGCCGGGCAGCACTTTCCCGACACCATCGATCCGCGCACCGGCCTGCGGGTGTATTCGTTGTACAACGGCCATGGGGCCCAGCCGTCGGCCGCGCAATTGCGGGGCCTCGACGCCCTCGTCATCGACTTGCAGGACGTGGGCGTGCGCGGCTACACGTTCGCCGGCACGATGAAGGAGGTCATGGAAGGCTGTTTCAAACACCATGTGGAGGTGATCGTCCTGGACCGGCCCGATCCCTTGGGCGGCCTCAAGATGGATGGGCCGCTGCCGGATCCGGGAGTCGTGGGGGCGTCGCTGGTT
>CAZWMF010000782.1:0-1835 GCA_964634535.1 uncultured Opitutaceae bacterium
GCAACTACAACGCTAGCTGTACTTTCTTCCAAATGGATTAAAGAGCAGCCCAAGTTATTGACAATTGTCGACGCAGCCTGCATAAGAAAAGACTGGCCCGTTTTTACCGGAGACTACACGATGCTTGGTCGTAAATTACAATTCGCGATTGCCAGTCTGACGGCGTGCTCGGCACTCGTCGGAATCACGTCCGACTGCAAGGCCCAATGCAATTGCTTGGGCCGCCCCGCGTTTGCCGCGCCGGCGGCGCCGATCGTGTCTTATCGGCCGGTGTTCGCCGCCGCGCCTCCGGTGGCGGCGCAGACGGTGAACTACATGCCTTACACGGCGTATCGCACCGTTTACACCAACATGCCGGTGACTACCTACCAGCCGGCCGCGGCGTGCGGTCCTTGCGGCACTCCGACGACGGCCATGCGTCCGGTCATGACCTACGCCCTGCGACCGCAGCTCGTTCCCTACACGACCTACCGCCCGGTGGTTACTTCGGTGGTCGCGGCCTATGCTCCTGTCGTCCCGATTGCTCCGGCTTGCAGTCCGTGCGGCGGAGCCGTGGGAGTTCCCTTGGTGACCAGCCAGATGGCGACTTCGGCCGTGTCACCGTTTGCTCCGGCCGGCGCCGGTCCCTGCTCGACTTGCGCCGGGGGAGCGCCGGCCGCCACCTACGTTACTCCAGGCGCGCCGGGATACGCTGGCCCGCCGGGATACGCTGGCGCGCCGGTCGGCCAAGGAATGCCCGGCAACGCCGTGCCCAGCTTGGGCCTGCCGAACATCAATGCGCCGCCGAGTTTGAACTCGCCGCCGGGTCAGCCGCTGGCGCCAATCCCTCAGCAACCCAACACGACCTTCTTTCCGCCGGCGGGAAGCGTGATCATGGGGCCTCCGACGGTAACCTATTCGCCGCCGTTGTCGAGCAGTTCGGCTCCGCCGACGACTAATTCGGCTCCGCCGTCGGCGGGCTACTTGGCCCCGCAACAGTCTTCGAGTCCCCCGGTAACGCCGCCGGCCGGTTCGTCCGGAGCGACGTTCTCGAACCAACCGGCGGCCGGCGCCGCAAATGGCTCGACCACGCAAGGCGGAGGCGGAAACGGCGCCTCGAACAATTCCTCCAACATCATCGTGCCGGAATCGCGTTTGCGCCCGCGGGTCATTCCCGACGTCGCGCCGCCACCGAAAGATTTTACGCCGGGCGCAGCCCCGGGAGCGAGCGGTCCGAACGGCATCGGCAATCCGGCGGACAGCCAGAACGACGGCGTGCCGAAATCGAACGACGGCGGCGTCAATGGCCAGAAGACCAATCTGCAACAACCGCGGCTGATGGATCCGCAAGATCGCGTGACGGCCCGGCCGATTCGCCAGTCCGTAGCTTACCGACCGATTTCGGACGACCCGGTGATGTACGCCGGTGCGACGCAGCCGGCCCTGCCGGACGACGGCGGCTGGCGAGCGGGGAAATAGGCTTGAGGCTGTAGACCGGAGGCCTGAGGGCCAGAAGATTCAACTCAAATACAACGCGAACCCGGGTTAAACCGGAGACCCACGCCGGGATCCGCCTGATGCGCCTCAAGGGGCCGTCAGGCGGATCTTTTTTTACCTGCGGCGGCGGGAAGCGCCACGGACGTTTGAAGCGAAAAGTTTTCGACAGGATGAACAGGATTAAGAGGATGTGTAGGATTAAGAGATTGAACGAAGATCCTGTCAATCCTTTTAATCCTGTTCATCCTGTCTAAATTCTTGAGGTGACCGGCCGGCGAGCCGTGTCCTCAGCTTCATTCCGGCTCTTCGATTTCTTCCTGCAAGCGGCACCTGCGTTCTTCCGCGTCGGCCAATTGGGT
>CAZWMF010000783.1:0-1822 GCA_964634535.1 uncultured Opitutaceae bacterium
GGATCAACCATCCGGCCGTGTTCAGTCTCTGTTATTCTCCCTGGCCGCTGGTCTGCGCGCTCCAGGCCGCCCGGGCGACGAGCCGGCGGGCCGGCGCGGCCGCCCTGGCCGGCTGGTTTGTGGCCGATTGGGCCTTGCTGAACAGCGGGACGGTGAAGGAGGCCTACGTCCTCCTGGGCGCCCTCAATGTCGCGGGCTTGCTCGTGTTGGCGACGGCCGAACTCCCGTGGCGGGAGCGGCGCCGGCGGTTGGCGGGAGCCGGGGTGATGCTCGTTCTCCTGGCCGCGGCCGCGGCGCCGTTTTGGGGCGCATTTCTCGCGACCCTGCCCGACGCCTACGTGACGGGCGGCGGCGGGCCGGCCCGCGCCTCGCAACTCCCGCCCGGGCTTCTGATCGCCCTATTCGACGAGGCATTCTATCGGCCCTATGTGCCCGGCAACGGCGTCCTCGACCCGGCGCTCAATTTTCTGTTTTTGGGCGGGATACTCTATTATTTGGCGACATTGCGCGCGCAGGCCGGCAACCGGACGGCCTTCGCGCTGGCGGCCTTCTCGCTCGTGCCGTTGAGCCTGGCCTTCGGCTTTGTGTCGCCGCACTGGATCGCCGCCGTGCCGTTTCTCGGCCGGGTGGGCCATATCGACGACGATTTGGGCTGCGTCCTGATCGTCCTTTGGGCGATCTTGGCCGGAGTGGGCTTTGCGACGGCCGCCCGGCGGCTCGGCACCGCCGACGGGCGGTGGGACCTCGGCCTGGCCGCTCTAGGTTTGTTCGGCTTGCTGTTCCTCTATGCGGCCTTCGGCCATGCCGCCCCGCGCACGACATTCCCGGACGACCGGTTTGGTTTGCTGCACGGCAATCAGCCGGTGCCGATCCCGCCGTTTCTGGTGGTCTATTTTACCGTTCTCGCGGCGGGGTTGGTCGTATTTGGTTGGCTCGCGCGTCGGGTGGCAATCGCCCGGCGGGTGGGGCTGGGCGAGGGCGTCGCCCTGTTCGCGTGTCTGGGCGTCTTTTTCTGGCAGGGCACCCAAGGTTTGGCCGCGGGCGGGCCGAACGACTACCGGGTGAGTCCCCCGCCTCGCGTGGATTTCCACGCCCCGTCGACGGCCGTCGCCTTCGTGCAGGCCGCCTGCGCCCGGGAGCCGGCGCGCGTGGTGGGCCTCGGCCTAAATCTCTTTCCCGGTTGGGCCGGCTTTTATGGGCTGGAGAACATCAGCGGACCGGACGCGCTCATGAATCCGCGCTTTCGGCAACTCGCCGATGCCATGGGTCTCGACCGCCGCATGGACTGGATGCTCTGCATCAGCGACGCCGATCTGTCCACCCGGCGGCGATATTTGGATTTCCTCAATGTGGGTTACTACCTCGACACGGCCAGTCGGACGGATCTTCCGCCCGGCTTGGAGCCGGTCGCGTCGGCGGATTTGATGGTCTACCGCAGTCCGACGGTTTGGCCCCGCGCCTTCTTTACCGCGTCGCCGATCCGCGTCCGGGGCTTGGACGAGCTCCTCGCCCGAATCCGCAATGGCGACGGCCGCCCGTTTGCCGCGTTGACCTCCGAGGCTGCCGCGGCCGAGCCCGGGTTGGCGGCCCCAGGATCGGACCGATCTGACTCGGATGGGCCCGTTCCGGCCTTTGGTTACCGTTTGACGGAAGACAGCACGGCCTTCTCCATTCGCGCCGCCCGCCCCGGCCTGGCGGTATTGACCGTGGCCAATTGGCCGGGCTTTCCGCACGCGCAATTGGACGGCCGGCCGGTGCGCTTCGGGGGCGTGGTCGACGCCCTTCAGGCCGCCCATTCCCAAGGGATTGTTACCGTGGCCTT
>CAZWMF010000784.1:0-1822 GCA_964634535.1 uncultured Opitutaceae bacterium
CGCCGAATCGCCCCAAGGGGATTTGCTGGAGCACGGCGGTCTTGACGGTATCGGGCAGGACGACAGTCATGTCCGTGGTGATGAAGCCTGGGGCCACGGCATTGACGGTAATGCTGCGGCTCGCCAGCTCGCGCGCGAGCGTCTTGGTCAGCCCGATGAGACCGGCCTTGCTCGCGGCATAATTCGCCTGTCCCGCGTTGCCGGCCAGGCCGGCGACCGAGGCGATGTTGATGATGCGTCCGGCGCGCTGTTTGACCATCGGGCGCATGACGCCCTGGATGAAATTGAACGCGCCCTTGAGATTCGTATCGAGGACCAGGTCCCAATCCTCCTCGCTCATCCGCATCGCCAGGCCGTCCCGGGTCAGGCCGGCGTTGTTGACGAGGATATCGACCCGGCCAAAGTCCGCCAATATCCGCTCGCAGACCGCGCCGACGGCCTTGCGGTTGGCGACGTCCACGGCGTACGGGCGCGCGGCATCCGGGCTGGCGGCGTTGATGGAATCTGCGGTCCGCAAGGCGTTGCTTTCCGTGCGGCTCACGCAGGCCACGCGCGCGCCGTCGCGGGCGAGGCGGCGGGCGATTGCCTCGCCGATGCCGCGTCCGGCGCCGGTCACAATTGCAATTGGAATCGTCATTTCAGCAGAAAACATTTGGCGCCAAAGAGCGAGCCGTCCCTTTCGTCCTTTAATAGAAGGCGCAAGTTCAAGTTAATGATCCGGTTAACCCACCTTCACCCATTCCCGCCTCCTCGCGCTTTGGTCGATCGCGGCGAGAACCTTTTGATTTCTCAAGCCGTCCTCGAAGGTGGGTTGCACGCTCTTTCCCGCGGCTACGGCGTGGACGAAGTCGGCGAAGGCATTCACGAAGGTATGTTCGTAGCCGATGATGTGGCCCGGCGGCCACCAATTACCGGCGTAGGGTTGGGTCGATTCGGTGACCAGGATGCTGCGGAACCCGCGGCGGTCGGCGGGATCCTCCGAGTCATAGTATTCGAGCCGGTTCATATCCTCGAAGTTAAACGCCAGCGAGCCCTTGCTGCCATTGATTTCGAGCGTGATGTGGTTCTTGCGTCCGAGGGCGAACCGGGTGGCTTCCAGATTGGCCAGCGCGCCATTCTTGAATCGGCCAATCCACGAGACGGCGTCATCGACGGTGACCTTGCCCATTTTGCTGCCCGCTTTCGCGGTGAGGCCGGAACCGGCTTCCAATTGAACCGGTCGCTCGCGAATGAATGTCTCCAAGGCGCCGCACACCTCCTTGATCTCCCCCACGAGATAGCGGCCCAGGTCGATGATGTGCGCGTTGATATCGCCCTGCGCACCTGAGCCGGCGATCTTTGACTGGAGCCGCCAGTTGAGGGGAAAATTGGGGTCGGTGATCCAATCCTGCGCGTAGCGGGCGCGGTAATGGTAAATGCGGTCGCCGATCGCGCCCTCGGCGATCATTCGCTTGGCCAGCGCGATGGCCGGGATGCGGCGGTAATTGTGGCACACCATATTCACCACGCGCGCCGTCTTCACCGCGGCCACCATCGCCTCCGCCTGCGCGACATCGAGGGCGAGCGGTTTCTCGCAAAGGATCGCCTTGCCATTGCGCGCGGCCTCGATTGCGATCTCGGCGTGGGAATCATTCGGCGTGCAGATATCGACAATGTCGATCTCCGGATCGCCCACGACCGCGCGCCAATCCGTGCCGGCCTTCTCCCACCCGAACTGGACGCGCGCGCTTTCCACGGCGGCTGCCGACCGTCCGCAGATGGTATTGAGGCGGACGCCGGCGGGCAGATCAAAGAAGCGCGGGGCCTGGCGCCATGCGTTCGA
>CAZWMF010000785.1:0-1821 GCA_964634535.1 uncultured Opitutaceae bacterium
CCGACGCCTACTTCGCGCAGGTCGTGAGCGCGCTCCGTCTGCCCGAGGCGGACCGGGGCAGGACGATCGCCATCCAATTCGACGGCGTCTACGAGCACAGCACCGTGTGGATCAATGGGCACGAGGCCGGGACCCGCCCCTACGGTTTTTCGACGTTCCGCTTCGACCTGACGGCGTACCTCAACTTTGGTCCCACGCCCAACGTGATCGCGGTGCGGGTGGACAATTCGCTGCAGCCGAATTGCCGGTGGTATTCCGGTTCGGGCATATACCGGCATACGTGGCTCTCCATCACCGACCCGCTGTGCGTCTCGCCGTGGGGCGTCTTCGTGACCACGCCCGACGTCTCCGCCGTCGCCGCGACGATCGAGGTGCAAACCCGGGTGCACAACGGCCGTTCGGCCGCGCAGGCGATCACGGTGCGTTCCGCGATCGTCGACTCCGACGGCCATGCTCTGCCCGGCGCGCCGGGTGACGGGAACCGGGATGAGCTCACGGTCGCAAGTTCGGCCGAACTGGCCGCCGGCGCGGAAGGCGTCGTCACCTCCCGACTGATCGTGCATTCGCCGCGCCTCTGGACACCGGAATCTCCCGCCCTCTACCGGGTGCGCACCGCCGTTCTGGTCGACGATGTCGTCGTCGACGAGGTGGAGACCCCGTTCGGCATCCGGCACGTCGTCTTTGACGCCGATCGCGGGCTCCTGATCAACGGCGTATCCGTCAAGCTCCGGGGCCTGTGCCTGCACCACGACGGGGGCGCGGTCGGCGCGGCCGTGCCCGAGGCGGTGCTCGAACGCCACCTGCGCCTGCTCCAAGCCATGGGCTGCAATGCGATCCGCTGCAGCCACAATCCGATGGCCCCGGAGTTCTACGACCTGTGCGACCGCTTGGGCATCTTGGTGCTGGACGAGGCCTTCGACGAATGGACCATTCACAAGGGCCAGCTCAAATATGGCTATGCCGACGTCTTCGCCGATTGGTACGAACGCGACCTCACGGATTTCATCCGACGGGACCGGAACCATCCATGCGTGGTGTTCTGGAGCGCCGGCAACGAGATCGGCGAACAGACCGCGCCCAATGGGCCGACTGTGCTGCAAAAGCTGCTCGCCGTCTTCCACCGGGAGGACCCGACCCGGCCGGTGACCGCGGCCATGGACAATGTTTTCAATCAGTTGGGCCACGCCCCCGCGGCCTTCACCGACCAATTGGACGTCGTCGGCTACAATTACGCCGATCGTTGGGGGACGCGGCGCGAAACCCAATACGCCGACGATCGCGACCTTTTTCCCCATCGCCGTTTCGTGGGCACCGAGGAAACCGGCGTGCCCGAAACCCGAGGCGAGTACACCTGGGGTTCGCTCCTCGACGACAACGACAGCTACGACCAACTGGTGCTGGGGCGCGGCCCCCCGGGCGCACTCTATGTGGCCGCGACCCTGCGCGCCGCCGCGCTCTGGAAATTTGCCGCGACCCACGACTACGTCGCCGGCCAGTTCATTTGGACCGGGTGCGACTACCTGGGGGAGGCCACCTGGCCGCGCAAGCTCTCGGTCTGGGGTGCGCTGGACACCTGCGGCTTCAAGAAGGACTCGTACTATTTCTACCAGAGCCTCTGGACCGCCGCCCCCATGGTTCACCTGCTGCCCCATTGGAATTGGCCGGATCGCATCGGCCAGGTTGTGCCCGTGGTCGCCTATTCGAACTGCGCCGCGGTCGAACTGTTCCTGAACGGCCGGAGTCTCGGGGTCAAAGCCCGGGAGTTTCCCAGCGAGGGCGTCAGCGACGCCTGGGACCACTATGCGCACCCTAAGATTGCGG
>CAZWMF010000786.1:0-1821 GCA_964634535.1 uncultured Opitutaceae bacterium
GCCAACGTGCGCGTCCACGGCGAAACCCATCGCAAGCCGGCGGACATGTTCCTGGAGGAGAAATCGCGCCTGCGGCCTTTGCCGGCCAATTCGTATGACGCGGCGCGGGTGGGGACGGTCCGGGTGAGCAACCGCTGCCGGGTCACCGTGGAAACGAATCGTTACTCGGTTCCGGCGGCGTACGCCTCAACGCAACTGACGCTAAAACTCTATGCGGATCGGCTGCGCCTGTTCGACGGCGAACGCTTCGTCGCCGAGCACCGGCGCTGCTTCGACCGGTACCAGGACATCGAGCAGCCGGACCATGCGGCCGATCTTATCCATGATCGCCAAAAGGCCCGGCAGCAGAAGCTGCTGCTGCAGTTCCTGCGCCTCAGTTCCCAGGCGCTGGTCTATCACGAGCAGCTGGCCGAGCGCCGGCTCAACCCCCGCCATCACGTGCAGAAGATCGTCGCCCTGTCAGAAATCTTCGGCGCGGAGGCGGTCGGCCGTGCGATCGACGACGCCCACGCCCTCGGAGCCTACTCCTGCGAATACATCGCCAACCTGCTCGAGCAGCGCCGCCGGTTTCAGCCGGAAGCCGGCGCCCTGCATCTCACCCGGCAGAGCGACCTGCTCGATCTCGATCTGCCCGCCCCGGACCTCTCCCAGTACGAACCCAAAACGCCCCCCGCCCCATGAATCCTCTGCCAACCTACCTCGATTACCTGCGCCTGAAATATGTCGCGGACAATTACGAGCCCCTGGCCAAGCAAGCGGCCGAAAAACGCTGGCCCCATGCCGACTACCTCCAGCGCCTGCTCGAAGGTGAATACAACGCCCGCCAAGAGCGGGCCCTGGCGCGGCGCGTCCACGCAGCCCGGTTCCCCGTGCTCAAAACGCTCGACCGCTTTCGTTGGGACTGGCCCACCAAGATCAACGAAATGCAGGTCAAAAACCTGTTCCGCCTCGGCTTCGTGGACAAGAAAACCAACGTCATCTTTGTCGGCGCCTGTGGACTCGGGAAGAGCCATTTAAGTGTCGCCCTAGGCTACGAGGCCTGCCAGCGCGGCCACTCGGTCCTCTTCACCACCGCAGTCGACGCGCTCAACAACCTCGTCGCCGCGCAAGCCGCTCACCGGCTCAAGACCGAACTTAAGAAATACCTCAGCCCAACAATCTTGCACCTCGATGAGCTCGGCTATCTTCCGCTCGACAAGCTGGGTGCCGACCTGCTCTTCCAAATCGTCAGCCAGCGCTACGAACGCGGTTCCACCGTGATCACCACCAACAAGCCGTTCAAACGGTGGACGGAGATTTTTAACAATGATGCGGGCATCACTTCGGCCGTGCTCGACCGCGTCCTCCACGGCGCCGAGACCGTCGTCATCGAAGGCAAATCCTATCGAATGAAAGACCAAATCGATCCCCCAACCTCGTCATAACCGCCTCCCCAACCCCTGTCATCGCCGCCGCCGGCATCATGCTCGCGGCGGCTTCTTGTCTCTCAACCAGCGCGTCGACTTTCAAACGACCGGTTTTGGTCGACGTTCACGCGACCGCTAGCACATACGTCATCCGCAGCACCCGCGACGGCCTCACCGTGTTCCGGATTGCCATGCGGATCGTATCCCAGACCGAATCGGACGGCGGGCCGAAGTCGGCTTTCAGCACCCTCCGAACCGCCTTTGCGACATGGTCCTCCGGCCGGTCCCCGAACACGACCAGGTCGATGTCCTCGCTATATCGGGCTGCCGGGGCGAGATGCACTTTGTGCAGAAGGGTGCCGCCGCGCATCGCGACTTGGCCGCGTAGGAACGGGTCGTTGAACAAAGCAGCCAT
>CAZWMF010000787.1:0-1809 GCA_964634535.1 uncultured Opitutaceae bacterium
ACTCAACGACGGCGACCACAACTGGCAGCCCAATCTGGCCAATCCAGACGTCGCCGTCCAAGCCGCCGGCTACGCCGAGAAATACGTTCGAGCCAATCCCGAAGCCGAGGCGGTTTCGTTGAGCATCAATGACAGCATCCGGTTTGATCAATCCAATGAAACCATCGTCGCGCGGGGTCCACTCCGCTGGTTCCGGAACCGGCCAGACTACTCAGATCTCGTCTTCAGCTTCATGAACCGTGTTGCTGCGGCGACGTCCGGTGCAATCCCGGACCGGCATCTCAGCGCCTATGCTTATTACTGGTGCGAGAATTCCCCAGATTTCCCAGTGGCTGCATCCGTGCTTCCCTGGCTGACCGCCGATCGCACACAGTGGTACGACCCAAAATTTGCGAGCGAGGATCAGCAGCTTATCCGCCGCTGGTGTCGATCTGGGTCCGCGGTTGTCGGCTGTTACGATTACCTTTACGGGGCGCCGTTTCTCATCCCACGGGTCACCACGCTCCTTACTGCCGAAAGCATTCGCTTTGAATACAATGCCGGGGTCCGCGCGTACACAGCTGAGACCCACCCGAACTGGGCCTTCGATGGACCCAAGCTTTGGGTCGTCGCGCAATTGTTGGTCGAACCCAATAATTCGGTTGGGCGCCTCTTGACCGAGTATTACGATTCTTTTTTTTGCGAAGCCGCTCCGGCAATGGCTGATTTCTATGCGCGTTGCGAAAAGACCTGGATTTCCCAGGAAGGTCCGGCCGGGTGGTTGAAGTTCTATAATGACCCGGACCAGGCGATTCTCTTCCCGCCCAAACTTCGGAAGGCCTTGCGCATGGACTTGGACCGGGCGGCGGCAAGCGCGGCGAATGATCCGCCGGCCCTGCGGCGCGTGCAGTTTGTCTCGACCGGTTTTGCCGCTACCGAAGCTTTTTGTGCATTCTATGAGTCGAGAATCGCTCTTTCGAACGCGATTTCAAACGCCAAAAAGACCCTGCGATCCGGCCAATCGGGTCTGGAGTCCGCCGAGCTACCTAAGGGTCTGCTTGCCGCCTACAGCCAACGGCGGGCCATGTTCTCCACAGCCTATGGGCGCGCCGTCGCTACCGGCGCCCTTTCCGCCACTGACCTCTCACCCTACCTCCGCGAAGACCCCGCCGCCAATTTCTCGCGGAACCCCACTGAATCGGAATGGCGTCCCGCCCCGGTGCGCGATCCACAATGGTCAGAGATCACCAGAACCAAGGATCTCAACGACACTACGTTCGTTTGGAACGACGGCGCTTGGCTCGGACGGGGTGAACCTACCGCGAACCGCTCGATCGAGATTGTAGTTCGAAAGGATGGGACCAAAGCGATCCGATTCGAACACGTGAATAATGAGCACCTTTCCCAATGGATCCCAACCGAGCCCGGAGCCCGCTATCGGGCAACGGTGGAATTTCGCGGTCGCGTGGCACCTGGTGACGAGGAATACCTGATCGTTAGCTTTGTCGATCGCTCTGGCGGCTATCTTGGCGGCGCCGCGGAGGCCCGGGTCCCGCCCGGAGATTGGTTGCAACCACGGCACCTCGAGGTAACGACCTCAGTCCCTCGGACCGCAGCCTACCTCGGAATCGCCCTCTACTCGTGCCATCAACTCGGCTCTGATTACGCCGAATTTCAAAAGCTGGGGGTGCAGATCTTCGTAGACGTCCGCAGCCCCAAATCCGACGACCAGTATCCTGTAAATCTTTTGGAGAAAATCGACTCCTCGGACGTGCTGTATCTGTTTTGGTCCGACCAAGCGAAACGCTCGACTTGGGTCGACAAGGAGTG
>CAZWMF010000788.1:0-1806 GCA_964634535.1 uncultured Opitutaceae bacterium
CGTTTCTCAGCGTGGCCCTCCCACTTCGGCAAACAACCACAATTGCGCGCCAGCCTCGTCGCGATGCGCCAATCGGGCGACGAGGCCGGAATTGGGCCTTGACGGCTTTTTTAAAGCTACTACCTTGCTTAATAAAGGTAGCTTGCTTCATCTTTCATCCGTGGACATCAACGAGAAGTTTTCGCCAATCCGCAAGGGCCTCCTGGAGTTCGTGGTGCTGAAGATCATCGCGGCCAACCAGGTCTATGTCGCCGACATCCTGAAGGAGCTGAACGGAACCGAGTTTTCGACCCAGGAAGGCACCCTCTATCCGCTCCTCAGCAAAATGCGCCGCGAGGAGCTCGTGGACTATGAATGGAAGGAGTCGGATGCGGGCCCGCCGCGCAAGTACTACGAGCTGACCGCCAAGGGCCGCGAGCAACTGCGCGAGACCGCGGATTATTGGCAGGCCATCAACGCCACGATCAAGAGCCTTGGACAGAAGTCGACCTAACCGGAAACCAACCTCACCCCATGAACAAGGTCATCACTATCAATCTGAACGGCAACGCCTACCAGCTCGAGGAGAGCGGATACGAGGCGCTGCGCGATTATCTGGACCACGCGGCGCGGTCGCTGGCCGGCAATCCGGACCGCGACGAGATCGTCGCGGATATTGAGCAGGCGATTGCCGAAAAGTTCCGGGCCGGTCTCGGAGCGCACCGGACCGTGGTCGCGACGAAGGATGTCGAGCGCGTGATCGCCGAGATGGGGCCGGTGGACGACGGGTCCGGCAAGGCCGGCACGGCGTCGGCTGGTCCGGCGGATGTTCCGCCCCCTCCCCCGCCGCCCGCCTCCGGTGTGGGCGGCCCCCGCCGGCTCTTCCTGATCCGCGAGGGCGCCATGATCGGCGGGGTTTGCAATGGCATCGCGGCTTACGTGGGGATCGACGTCACGATCGTGCGCCTCCTCTTTGTCCTGCTCTGCCTTGGGTACGGCGCCGGGATCGGCATCTACCTCCTCCTCATGATCCTGCTGCCGACCGCGGATGAACGGGCGTCGGCGGGCAGCCTGCCCAAGACGGCCCAGGAATTCATCCGGCGGGCGAAGGAAGGCTATTACGAGGGCATGAAGACCTTCCACGACAAGCGGGCCCACCGGGCCTGGAAGCGGAAATTCAAGCAGGAGATGCGGGGCTGGAAACAGGACTTCAAACGGGAAATGAACGAACACGCCCAGCACTGGCGGCACAACTGGCACGACTATTGGGCGGACCGCCCGCGCCCGGCGCTCGGCTCCTGGGTGGCCGTGCCGATCGTGGCCTTGCTCGCCGCCGTGGTCGTGTTCGGCGGTTTTTTCAGCGTCCTGTCGCTGATCTTCAGTCGCTCGCTTTTCGGGGTGGCGCTGCCGCACGGCCTGCCCCTTTGGCTTGGCCTGGTCATGGTCGTGCTCGCCTGTCAGTTCATTCTTTGGCAATTGCACGCGATCCGGCATGCTCTGCTGGGGTACGGCTGCGCCGGCCGGCGCCCCTTTGCTCCCATCCTGTGGCTGTGGGACTCCGCGCTTTCGGTCGGCGTGGCGGTCCTTCTGCTTTGGCTCGCCACCCGGCATTGGCCGGAAGTGCGCCAGGGCCTGGCGGAGCTGCCCGCCTTCCTGCGCGGGCTGGCCGACTCGGTGAAGCATTGGTGGCAGGCGCGCTGAGGCGGGCGGATTCGGCGCCGCTTCGCACCCGGCGGTTGACCTCCGCGGCCTTGCCGGCCAGGCTCCGGCCAACCCCATGAAATCCACGTTCCGCCTTGTGCTCGCGGCCAGTCTCGCGCTGACCCT
>CAZWMF010000789.1:0-1793 GCA_964634535.1 uncultured Opitutaceae bacterium
CGGGATAGCCGGGTGACGAGCCAGCGCCTGCTCCTGCCGGTGACCGTGGAGGTGGATCCGATCGCGGCTGCCCTCCTGACCGATGGCCGGGCGTTTCTCGGCGCCCACGGCTTCGATATCGCCGAATTCGGCCGCCAGTGTTTTCGCATCGAGGCGCTGCCCGACTGGATCGATCCCGCGCAGGCCGAGGCATTCTTGCGCGACCTGTTGGCCGCCTTGCGGGAGGGGCGGATCGACGAGCGCCGCCTCGATCTGGCGCGGGAGGAACTGGCCCGGCTGGCCGCGGCCCGGGCGGCCCGACACCGCGGCGAACCCCTCGAGCCGGAGGTTCGCCGGCTCGTGGTGGAGCTCTTCGCCACGCGACTGCCGCTCACGAGCCCGGGCGGTCGGCCGACGTTCGTCGAACTCAATTGGAATGAATTGTCCCGGCGGTTTCAGCGCAGCTGACCCGACCGGCGAGGGCGGACGGGCGGGAGAAGGCAGGTTTCCGCACCGAACCATGACCCGAATTCATGCATGGACCCGGTGTAATTTCTCTGGCCTTTGGGAGGCGAGACGGTGGAATAGGCCGGTATGCCGTCCGCTGCTGCCTCTGTTCCTGGGCGTGTAGGCGACGGGCGCGCCCCGGGTGCGCGCCCGCACATCGATCCGCCGGAGGAGATCTTTCGATCCCTCATTCTGCGGCACCTCACCTCGACCCTGGCGCGGCCGGCCCAATCGGCGACGCCGCGCGACTGGTGGGTGGCGACGTCCCTGGCGATCCGCGACCACATCCACGAGCGCATGATCGCCACCCAGGCGGTGCACAACGTGCAAAACGTGCGGCGGCTGTACTACTTTTCGCTCGAGTACCTGATGGGCCGGCTGTTCGAGAGCAACATGCTGGCGAGCGGCCTCGAGGGCGTGGTGCGCTCCGCCCTCGACACGCTCGGCCTCGATTTTGACGCGATCCGCGAGTCCGAGGTCGACATGGGCCTGGGCAACGGCGGCTTGGGCCGACTGGCCGCCTGCTTTCTCGACTCGCTGGCCACGCTGGATTACCCGGCGCTCGGCTACGGCATCCACTACGAATTCGGGCTGTTCAAGCAGGAGTTTATCGCGGGCAACCAAGTGGAGCATCCGGACCGCTGGATCCTGTTTGGCGATCCCTGGGAAGTGGTGCGCGCGGAATACACCCAGGAGGTTCGGCTGTACGGCCGGGTCGAAAACGTGTTCGACGACCGCGGCCATTACCGGCCCCGCTGGGTCGACACGAAGACGGTGCTGGGCGTGCCCCATGACATCCCGGTCGCCGGTTTCGGCACGAACACGGTGAACCTCCTGCGCCTGTGGTCCTCCCGGGCCAACGAGGATTTCGATCTGACCGCGTTCAACGCCGGCGGCTACGTCGAGGCGGTGCACGAGAAGGCGGTCGGCGAGACCATTTCGAAGGTGCTTTATCCGAACGACCGGACCGAGAACGGCAAGGAACTGCGCCTCGTGCAGCAGTATTTCTTCATCTCGTGTTCGATCCGCGACATCATCCGCCGGCATTTCCGCACGCCGGGCAACACCTGGGAAAACTTCCCCGACAAGGTCGCCATTCAGCTCAACGACACCCATCCGGCGGTGTCGGTGGCCGAAGTCATGCGGATCCTCCTGGATGAAGCCGAAATGGAATGGGATCCGGCCTGGAGTATCGTCACGCGCACGTTCGGGTACACCAACCACACGCTCCTGCCCGAGGCCCTGGAGAAGTGGGGCGTGCCGCTGTTCGAGCGGCTTCTGCCCCGGCACCTGCAGATCATCTACGA
>CAZWMF010000790.1:0-1793 GCA_964634535.1 uncultured Opitutaceae bacterium
GAAGCAGCGGCTCGCCCATGCCGGTCGGCGGGTAGTCGGTCTTCACGAAGTTGATCTCAATGTGGCGGGGCGCCTCCGGGCTGCGCAGCAGGGGATAGCCGTCAAAATTCGAGGCGACCAGCCGCCCCTGCTTGATGTCGGTCTCCTGCTTCCAGGCGGCGCTGATCCCGTCGATGATGGAGCCCTGCGCCTGATTCTCGGCGCGGCTTAGATTGATGATCTGCGAACCGACGTCGACGCAGGCCACGACCTTGTCGACCGTGAGGGCGCCATCCTGCGCGACGGTCACGGTGGCAACCTGCGCGACATAGCCCTGGTGGCTGAAATAATACCCGAGCCCCATCCCCTGGCCGCGAGGGAGCTGCTGCTTCCCCCAGCCGGATTTCTCGGCGACCGCCTTGACGACGCCGCGCATCCGCTCCGCATTGTAGCTGCCGCGACCGGAGCCGACCATCTTGCGGTCGCCCAGGAGTTCAAGACTGAACTCGATCGGATCGCGGCCGGCGGCATGGGCGAGCTCGTCGACGAAGCTGCAGGTCACGAAGGCGTAGGTGTTGTCGCCCGGGGCCCGCCACGGCCCCTGGGGCACGCGGTTCTTGATCGTGCTGGTCAGGAGCGTGAAATTCGGCACGAAGCGCGCCGGGAAATCGTTGGGGGTCTGGTTGGAGCCGAAGGCCACGTGGTGGCTCTGCCAGGCGCTGAGCTTGCCCTGCGCATCCACGGCGCCCTTCAGGAAGTGGAAGCCGCCGGGCCGGAAATGATCGTGCTGGAGATCGTCGGTCCTGTCCCAGGTGAGCTTCACCGGGGCGCCGACCTTTTGGGAGATGACGGCCGCCTCGGCCGAGGGATCGGAGTCCAGGCGGCGGCCGAAGCCGCCGCCGATGCGGGTGACGTTCACCCGGATATTGGCGATCGGGATGCCGAGGACCTCGGAAATGATGCTCCGGGCGCCGGCGGGATTCTGGCTGGGGACCCAGACGTCGACCTGGTCGCCCTGCACCGAGACGGTGCAGTTCTGCGGCTCCATGTTCGTGTGGCAGAGGAACGGATAGGAATAGGCGGACTCGACGACCTTGGCCGCGCCTTGGAAGGCGGCGCCGAGATCGCCGTCGCTGCGGGCTTTCTCGATGCCCTCAGCCGCGACTCCGGATTTTCCCTTTTCACCCAGGGCCTTCGCCTGGCTGGCGAAATCATCCCAGCTGCTGTCGGCAAACGGGCCCTCGTCCCATTTGACCTCGAGTTCCCGGCGGGCGCTGAACGCGGCCCAGGTCGAGTCGGCGACAATGGCGACCCCGGGCACTAGGCCCGTCAGCCTGCCCTCCGGATGGGTCCGGTTGACGATGAATGCGTCCCGGACCCCCGGAAGTGATTTCACGTGGTCGAGGTTGGCGCTGACGGGGATCCCGCCCCACACGGGGCACTTCTGGTAGACGGCGTAGAGCATGCCCGGGACCTTCTGGTCGATCCCGAACAGGCGCTGGCCTGTCACCACCTTGGGATTGTCGACCCCGCCGATGCGGTAGCCGAGCAGGGAAAAGTCCTTCGGGTCCTTGAGGGCGACGGAATCCTCGTCCGGCACGGGAAGGGTGGACGCCTTGGCCACCAGTTCCCCAAAGGTCAGGGATTTGCCCGAATCGCGGTGGTGCACCGCGCCGTCCTTGGCGTAGCATTCGCTCGCGGGAACGCCCCAGATCTGGGCTGCGGCCGCGATCAGCATTTCGCGGGCGGTGGCGCCGATTTTCCGCATGGGAAGATAGGAGGTAGGCACGGAGGTGCTCCCTCCCGCGCCCTGG
>CAZWMF010000791.1:0-1787 GCA_964634535.1 uncultured Opitutaceae bacterium
CTTCCGATCTTCGGGACGACACCGTCGTGAATCGGGCCATCGAATGTGGCGCCGCGGGGTATCTGCTGAAGCGCAGTTGCACGAGTGTCCTGACGCGGGCGATCCGCGAGGTCGTCAAAGGGACGGTTTTTTACGATCCGGCCCTATCGGGCCGGCCGGGGATGAAAACGCGGACGCCGGCTGACGGGGCCGCCCGGACGATGCCGCGGCTGACCGACCGCCAGGAGGAGGTGCTCCAATCGATTGCGGAAGGGGCACCCAATAAGCAAATTGCGGCCGACTTGGGGATCAGCATCAAGACCGTGGAAAAACACCGGCACCAGCTGATGGAGAAGCTCAATATCCACAGCACCGCCGGTCTGACCCGATACGCCATCGAGGCCGGGATCATCGACGGCGGCTTTGTGGCGGGCGACGCGGGAGTTTAGGTGCAGTGGTGTTTAAACACCAATTGGAGTTTTTGACGGCCTGAGGCGGACGGGGTGAACTGCCCCGTTTTGGTTCCGCCGAGATTTGTAACCCGTCCACTTCGGCCTGCGTGCTTTACCCGGGTTTTTGCCGGATGCGAGCACCGATCGGATTGGACGAGTGGCCGGCGGGCCGAGAGATGAGCCCCAACCACCGAATGACCATGCCGAGTTCAAATCGCCGAGCGTTGACCAAACTTCGCGGCCGGGCCAAGGCCGGCGAGACCCCGGACCGAGTGACGGACGAGGATTTCATGAATCAGCTCGTCGCCGCGCTCGGGGCGATCGCCGAAGGCGATTTTACCGTGCGGCTGCCGTTGAATTGGTCGGGGACGCCCGGCCGGGTCGCCGATAAGCTCAATGCAATTTCGGCGCGGATGGCGCGCTTCAACACGAGCCTGGGCGGGCTGCGCCGTCAGGTGGGCCAGGAGGGCCGGATCAATGTGCGGTTGCCGCTGGGCGATTCCATCGGCAGCTGGACCGAGCAGATCGAGGCCATCAACATGGTGGTCGACGAATTGTCCCAGCCCACGGTGGAGGTGGGCCGCGTCATCGGCGCCGTGGCGAAGGGCGACCTCACCCAGTCGATGCCGCTCGAGCTCAACGGTCGCCCGCTCCGGGGCGAGTACCTGCGCACGGCCAAGCTGGTCAACGGCATGGTCGGCCAACTCGGGGCTTTTTCCGTCGAGGTCATCCGCGTGGCGCGCGAGGTCGGCACCGAGGGCAAGCTGGGCGGCCAGGCCCAGGTCAAGGGCGTGTCGGGCGTGTGGAAGGAGTTGACCGAATCGGTCAATCAAATGGCCGGCAATCTGACGGCCCAGGTGCGCAATATTGCGGATGTGACCATCGCGGTGGCCAACGGGGATCTGTCCAAGAAGATCACGGTGGACGTGCGGGGCGAAATTTTGCAGCTGAAGGAGGCGATCAACGTCATGGTCGACCAACTCCGTTCGTTCGCGGCCGAGGTCACGCGAGTGGCCCGCGACGTCGGCACCGAGGGCAAGCTGGGCGGCCAGGCGGTGGTGCCGGGCGTATCGGGCACCTGGAAGGACCTCACCGACTCGGTCAATGCGATGGCCTCGAATCTGACCGCCCAGGTGCGCAATATCGCCGGGGTGACGACCGCAGTCGCCCGGGGCGATCTGTCGCGCAAGATCACGGTCGACGTCAAGGGCGAGATTCTGGAATTGAAGGAGACGATCAACACGATGGTCGATCAGTTGAACGGGTTCGCCTCGGAGGTGAGCCGGGTGGCGCGCGAAGTCGGCACGGAGGGCAAGTTGGGCGGCCAGGCCCAGGTGTCGGGCGTGGCCGGCACGT
>CAZWMF010000792.1:0-1774 GCA_964634535.1 uncultured Opitutaceae bacterium
CGAAAGGCGCGGCCGCCGCCACGAGCAGCCCCGCCGGCAGGTGGCGGGCCAGGGACCAGGCCGCGAGACCGAGGCCGCAGGCGAAGAGCCACCGGGCGGCCAGGAACTTGAGGTCCCAGGCCCCGGCGCCGCCCCGGTCGGCGATCACGATCGCCTGCGCGGGATCGCCGAACATCGACTGGCCCTGGCCCAGCAGGGGCAGACCGGCCGCGGCGTAGCGGTTCCAGAGCGGCAATTCGGCGTCGCGGCCGACCGCCCGGTATTCCATAGCCGAATACGGAACATCCTGCCAGTCCATCGCCCCGACGTCCGAGGCGCGGGGATCGACCGCGCCGGCCGCCCGGCTGCCCGGCAGCGTGGGAAAATGGTCGTAGAGCAGCCGCGTGCCGAAATTCGGGGAGACGAAGCTGCGCCCGAAGAAGGCGACCGGCCAGGCGCTCACGAGCGTGGCTACCGCCGCCAGCAGGGCGATGGCCGCGACCGGCCGGCGCGAAACCCACCCGGGTATCACGTCATTCGTCCTGCTGGAGCGCCGCGACGACCGCGAAGTCCTCCAACGTGGTGATGTCGCCTTTCACGGCGCCGCCGGCTGCGATCTCCTTGAGAATGCGTCGCATGATCTTGCCGCTGCGGGTCTTGGGCAATCCGGCGGCGAAGCGCACGTCGTCGGGCCGGGCGAGCGCGCCGATCTCCTTGGCCACGTGGGCCCGGAGAACATCCTTCAGTTCGGGCGTGGCCGCGACGCCGTTCTTGAGCGTCACGAAGCAGACCAGCGCCTGGCCCTTGAGGTCGTCGGGCCGCCCGACCACCGCGGCCTCGGCCACATTCGGGTGGGCCACGAGGGCGCTCTCCACCTCGGCCGTGCCGATGCGGTGGCCCGACACGTTCAAAACGTCGTCGATCCGGCCGACCACCCACAGATAGCCGTCTTCGTCGAAACGCGCGCCGTCGCCCGCGAAATAGTAGCCGGGCAGTTCGCTCCAATACTGCTTCTTGAAGCGTTCGTCGTCGCCCCAAAGCGTGCGCAGCATCGACGGCCAGGGTTGGGCGAGGAAGAGCTTGCCGCCGCTGCCCTTCGGGACCTCCTTGCCGTGTTCGTCCAGGATCTTGGGCACGACGCCGAAGAAGGGCCGCGTGCACGAGCCGGGTTTGAGCGGGGTGATGCCCGGCAGCGGCGTCACCATGATCGCGCCGGTTTCGGTCTGCCACCAGGTGTCGACGATCGGGCAGCGCTTCTTGCCGATCGTCGTGTAGTACCACATCCAGGCTTCGGGATTGATCGGCTCGCCCACCGAACCGAGCAGGCGCAGCGAGCTCAGCCGATGGCGCTTCACGTAGGCGTCTCCCCAGCGCATGAACGCGCGGATGGCGGTCGGGGCCGTGTAGAAAATACTGACCTGGTGGCGGTCGATGATGTCCCAGAACCGGTCCGGCTCGGGGAAGTTCGGCGCACCCTCGTACATGAGGACCGTGGCCCCTTCGGCCAGCGGCCCGTAGACGACGTAGCTGTGTCCCGTGACCCAGCCGACGTCGGCCGTGCACCAGTAGACGTCGTTGGGCTTGAGGTCGAAAACATAGCGGGTGGTCAAGGCGGCGCCCAGAAGGTAGCCGGCCGTCGTATGCAAAACCCCTTTGGGCTTTCCCGTGGAGCCGCTCGTGTAGAGAATAAACAGCGGGTGCTCGCTATCCATCGGCCGGGCGGCGTGTTCGTCCGCCGCGGCGGCCACGAGGTCGTGCCACCACAGGTCCCGGCCGGCGGTCATGGCGACTTCCT
>CAZWMF010000793.1:0-1773 GCA_964634535.1 uncultured Opitutaceae bacterium
GCGCGTGTGGACCTAGGATGGCCGCGAATCGCCCCCGCCCCACGTCGACCCGCGATCGGCATCGCGGCGCTCCCCCCCCAACCCCTCCTACCATGAGACATTGCTCCCTCCTCCTCTTTCTCGGTACTTCGGCTCTCGTCGCGCTCGGCGTTGGAGCCGGAGCCCCCGCCGCAATCGCGTCGGATGCGTCGGCCATTCAAATTCCGGCGAGCGACGAGGGTTTGCCGGGCGCCGGCCCCCTTCGCCGCGAGGACTGGTTTCAGCAGCTCTGGCTCACCCGTCGCAGCGGTTGGGCCCAGTCCGCGGCCCGCGAGCAGGGCTCCCTGGTGTTTTTGGGCGACTCCATCACCCAAGGCTGGGACGCCGGCAGCATTTTTCCCGGGGTGAAGACCGCCAACCGGGGCATCAGCGGCGATACCACGCGCGGGGTGCTCGTCCGCCTGGCCGACGACGTGATCGCCCTGCATCCGCGCGCGGTGGTCCTCCTGATCGGGACCAACGACATCGAACTGCAGGCCGATCCGGCAACCATCGCCGGCAATGTTAAGCTCATTCTGGCGGCGCTGAAGCAGTCCAACCCCGGCCTGCCGGTCGTGCTCTGTGACGTCTTTCCCAGCGCGGCGGTCAAGCAGCGCCCGATGGCGAAGATCAAACAGCTCAACGCGCTTTACGCCGAGCTGGTCAAGGACCAGCCGCAGGTTACCCTGCTCGACACGTGGTCGCTGTTTGCCGACGTCCATGGCGACGCCCTGCCGGATGAGTTTCCCGACCTTCTGCACCCGAACAATGTGGGCTACGCCCGCTGGGCGGCGGCGCTGCGGCCCATTCTCGAGGAACTCGGCGTCGTCGACGCTTGGCCGGACGACTTCAACGTGGAGCCGGGATTCGTGCGCCTTTTCGACGGCGTCGATCTCACCGGCTGGCACTACGCAGCGGGCGCCGCCTTCGATGGCCTGACGCGCTCGCCGGATGGCCGCTATCTGGCGAAGGACGGGCGACTGATTGTAACCGTGGCGCGGCCCGGCCGAACGATCCTCGAACTCGATACGACGGCGACCTTTCCCCGGGATTTTGTCCTCAAGCTGGAGTTTCGCGCGAGTCCGAATGCCGACAGCGGCATTTTCATTCGGGGGCCGCAGCTCCAGTGCCGCGACTTCATCATCGCCGGACCGTATTCGAATTTGCGGCACTACCGGCCGCTCGATTGGAACGAGATCGTCGTCACGGTGAAGGGCCGCCTGGCGCATGCCACCTGCAATGGCGAAGTCATCGCCGATGCGATGCCCGTGCCGGCGGACGGCCCGATCGGACTGGAAAGCGATCGCGGCCAGATGGAATATCGGCGGATCCGCCTGAGCGAAGCCGCGCCGTAACCCGCCCCAGGATGGTTCGCGCGATCAGCGGGTCGCCGCGCCGTAGCCGCAGGTGAAGGCGGGCCGATGAGCCTCCCGCGGCAGTCATCGTTCCCTTCAGAGAAGCGAGCGTTGCGTTGCGCGGACGCGCCCTGGCCTCTCCCGCCTCCCTCCTATGCTCAGACCAGACCCCTGCTTTCAATCTCCCCGCGAACGAACCGACCGGCCAGCTGGGCAACCGAAGGAGCCGCCGCGCCCGGAAAAAGCCGGGCCAGGCGCCGGGCCCGGCGGGTGCGCAGGGCGGCGGCCAGGGGTTCGGATTCGAGGCGGGCGAGTCGGCGGGCCCGAGTCCATTGCGTCCAGCGCTCGATCAGGGTATCCAAGTCGTGGATTTCTCCCATCAGCCGCTGTTCCCGGCGCA
>CAZWMF010000794.1:0-1772 GCA_964634535.1 uncultured Opitutaceae bacterium
CGTGTTTGCCGGCCACGACCACGTTGACGTAGTGCCGGCTGCGCAGGCAGTGATCGACGACCGACAAGAGGCAGTTGGCGTCGGGCGGGAGGTACACCCTCACGATGTCGGCCTTCTTGTTGATCACGTGGTCGAGAAAACCGGGATCCTGGTGGGTGAAGCCGTTGTGGTCCTGCTGCCAGACATGCGAGGCGAGCAGATAGTTCAGCGAGGCGATCTTCCGGCGCCAGGGCAGTTCCAGGGTGACCTTCAGCCACTTGGCATGTTGGCTGAACATCGAGTCGACGATGCGGATGAAGGCCTCGTAGCTGTTGAACAGCCCGTGCCGCCCGGTCAGCAGGTAACCTTCCAACCAGCCCTCGCACTGGTGCTCGCTCAGCATGGAATCCAGAACGCGCCCGGCGGGTGCGAGAAACTCGTCTTGGTCGGTCTTCCGGGCATCCCACTGGCGCGGGGTGACTTCGAACACCGCGCCCAGGAGATTGGACAAGGTTTCATCGGGGCCGAAGACCCGGAAATTGTTCTGCTCCCGATTCAAGGCGACCACGTCCCGCAGAAATTTGCCCAGGACGAGCGTGTCCTGGGCGGTCACCGCGCCGGGCGCCGGCACGGCGACCGCATGGTCGTGAAAGTCGGGCATTTTGAGGTCGCGCAGCAGGCTGCCGCCATTGGCATGGGGATTGGCGCCCATCCGGCGGTTGCCCACGGGAGCCAGGCCGGCCAAATCGGGGCGGAGCCGGCCATTCTCGTCGAAAAGCTCTTCGGCCCGGTAGCTCTTCATCCAGCGTTCGAGCAGGCCCACGTGATCGGGATGGTCCGCATCGACGAGGAGCGGCACCTGATGAGCGCGGAAGGTCCCCTCGATGCGCAGGCCGTCGACCTCCTTGGGTCCGGTCCAGCCCTTGGGCGAGCGCAGCACGATCATCGGCCAGCGCGGGCGGGCCGGATCGTTGTGGGTCCGGGCCTGGCGCTGGATGCGCTGAATATCTTCGATCGCCCGCTCGAGCGTGGCCGCCATCAGTTGATGCATGGTCTCCGGGTCATCGCCTTCCACAAAATAGGGTGTCCAGCCGCACCCGCGAAGGAACTGTTCGAGTTCCTCGGGTTCGATGCGCGCCAGGACCGTGGGATTGCTGATCTTAAAGCCATTGAGGTGGAGGATCGGCAGGACGGCTCCATCGGTGATGGCGTTGAGAAACTTGGTGGATTGCCAGGCGGTGGCCAAAGGGCCGGTCTCCGCCTCGCCGTCGCCCACGACACAGGCGACGATCAGTTCGGGGTTGTCGAAGGCCGCCCCGAAGGCATGGCTCAGCGAATAGCCCAATTCGCCCCCTTCGTGGATCGATCCGGGCGTGGTTGGGGCCACGTGGCTCGAAATCCCGCCGGGGAAGGAAAACTGCTTGAACAGGCTTTTCATCCCGGCTGCATCCTGGCTGATGTGAGGGTAGATTTCGCTATAGCTGCCTTCGAGATACGTGTTGCTCACCAACGCGGGGCCGCCGTGGCCGGGACCGGCGACATAGAACATGTCCAGGCCGTACTTCACGATGACGCGGTTCAAATGCACGTAGATGAAGTTCTGGCCGGGCGTGGTGCCCCAGTGTCCGACCACGAGCGGCTTGATGTGCGCGAGGGTGAGCGGCTGCCGGAGCAAAGGATTGTCGTAGAGATAAATCTGGCCCACGGACAGATAGTTGGCGGCGCGCCAGTAGGCGTGCATTCGCTTGAGCAGCTCGGGCGACAAGGGCGCGTCGTTTCGCGCGGATGGCGCG
>CAZWMF010000795.1:0-1763 GCA_964634535.1 uncultured Opitutaceae bacterium
GGATCAAGAATGCGTCGTGCCCGGCCCCCAGATAGCAAAGCCGGTGGCTGTGGACGTCGATTTCCGCCAGGAAAAAGCTGACGAAAGAAGATTCCGGAAAGTCCTCGCAGACCATGCGGTTCAGATCGCCCATGATGGCGGAAAGCGGGGCATTCAGCCGGGCCTGGACCCGGGTGACGCAGCGCACTTCCGTCATCTGCAGCGCCGGGCCGACGCCGTGTCCGCTGACGTCCGCCAGGCTGACCAGGAGACGATCGGGACCGAGCTGGTTGTAGTCGTAATAATCGCCGCACAGTTGGGTCAAAGGGCTTGCCAACCCCGCCACGTCCAGGCCGCGGACCCCGGGCACCGTCGTCGGATACAGCTTGCTCTGGAAGGCGCGCGCCAACGTGAGCTCTCGCTCGACCTGGCGGTTATGGAGTTGTTCGGTGATGTCCGTCGAAATGCCGACGGTGGCGCACACCTGGTCGCTGGAATCGAACAACGGGAACTTCACGGAAACGTAGGTGTGATCGCCGTCCTCATGCCGGGCATTTTCCTCCAGAGTGATTGTTTCCCCGGTTTCGACGATCCGCCTGTCCGTTTGCTCAATGCAATCGGCGCGCTCTTTTGGAAAGAAGTCCTGCGCGCGCTTGCCGATGGCTGCGTGCTGATCTCCGGAGAACAGCTCGGCGTGCCGGCGGTTCACGAATTCGTACCGCCCCTCCGTGTCCTTGATGTAAATCAGCGACGGCGTGTTGTTCAGGATGGCGGACTCTTTCCGCTGCAGATACAGAAGTTGGTTGACGATGCGAACTCGTTCGGTGATGTTCCGCCCCACGGCGTAGATCGTGCCGTCCTCGGGCACGGACCGCGCGTTCCATTCGATCCAGTGATCGTTGCCGTCGTGGTCTTGCACGCGGCAGCGGAATTCGATCACCAACTGCCCTTCGGACAGCTTTTGCACCTGGGCGCGAACCGACGCCACGTCGTCCGGATGAACGAATTCGATGAACGGCCGGGACATGATGTATTCGGCGGAGTAGCCCAGAAATCGGGAGTAGTTCGAGTTCACCCGAATGAAAGACCCATCGACGCGGGCGATGACGAACATATCCAGGGAAATGTCGAAGAACCGTTGGAGATGATCTTCCGCCCTGCGCAGTTCGGTGAGGTCCATCACGGTGCAGGCCATCCGGCTGACCGCGCCTCGACGGATCGGGTTGAGGCCGATGGCTAGCGGAAACGTGCTGCCGTCTCGCCGCTGCGCGACAAGTTCGCTGCGGCTCGCCATCATCCGTTTCTGGGGACTCCGGGAGTATTCGATTCGCCACGCGACGTGGCGCTGGCGAAGGGAAACCGGGACCAAAATCTCTATCGGCTGCCCGAGCAACTCGTCCGCCTGGTATCCAAATATGGAGTACGCCCGGCTGTTGGCGAAACCGATGGAGCCGTCCTGTTCGATCACGAGGATTCCGAGCGGCGAGTCTTCGACATATTCCTCAAATTCTCGCATCCGCCGGGCGACGTTGGCTTGCAACTCCATTACGGTGCTGCCAACCCGCACCCGGGCCTGCAATTCGTCCGGGTCGAAGGGCTTGGTGATGTAATCGTCCGCGCCCGCCGCCAGGCCGGTCACCAAATCGACTTTGGCCGCATGGGCTGAGAGCAGGATGACGTAACTGGGGGTAGGCGTCGGAGTCTGGCGTAGGCGCTCACAAATCGCGATCCCGTCGAGCCCCGGCATCGTCCAATCCAGGATGGCCAGGAAGGGCGCTTCGTGC
>CAZWMF010000796.1:0-1759 GCA_964634535.1 uncultured Opitutaceae bacterium
CCCTGAACAGATGCTTGAGCGTGATCCTCATGCCGCCCAAGACCTGGGGGAGATAGGCGCGCTCGGCAAAGGTGAGCGGCTTCCGTTGGACGGGGACGATGGCCATGCGAGGAAGCGGTTAGGTTTGCAGGAAGGCGATCCCGACAGAGTAGGCGAGCAGGTTCACGATGGCGAGGGGCAAGAGCTTCTCCCAGCCGATCTTCATCACCTGGTCGTACCGGAAGCGCGGCACCGTCCAGCGCACCCACATGAACACAAAAATCATGAATAGAACCTTCCCGATAAAAATGGCGATCGAAAGCAGGCCGACCGCGACGGGATGGGCCGCGAGGCCCAGCCAGCCGGCCACGCGGGCCAGGGGCAGCCAGGGCAAGGGATTCCAACCGCCAAAGAACAGGAGGATGAACACGGCCGAGCCGACCAACATGTTCGAGTATTCGGCCACGAAGAAGAGCGACCACTTGAAGGCCCCGTACTCCGTGTGAAACCCGCCAACCAGATCGGCCTCGGATTCGGGCATGTCGAAGGGCTGGCGGTTGGTTTCGGCGAATAGGGCAATCAGGAAGATCGCGGCCGACAGGGGCATGGTCATGCAGAACCAGGTGCCGCCCCAGAAGCCGGCGCGACTCTGAAACTCGACCGCCCGAGCCAGGCTCCACGTCCCCGCGGCGTTCGGTTCGTTGATCCAGAGAAACACGGGCAGCACCGCCAGGGTGAGCGATAACTCGTACGAAATCAGCTGGGCCGAGGCCCGCACCCCGCCGAGGAACGGGTACTTCGAATTGGACGCCCAGCCCGCGAGAATGATCGAGTAGACGCCCAGCGAAGACACGGCGAACACCGCCAAGAGCCCCACGTCGACATTCGCCAAAATGAGCGGCACGACCTGGCCAGCCGTGTCGAGGTAGGCCCCGAACGGGACCACCGTCACGGTGGACAGGGCCGGGATCATCGCGATAAACGGGGCCAGCACGAAATAGAGGCGATTTACCTGGCCCGGCGTTTGCTCCTCCTTGAACAGGAACTTGAGTCCGTCCGCCAGCAGGTGAAAGGCGCCGATGCGCTGCAGGAACGGGCCGAGCACCGGAACCCAAGCGAACCAAAAGGGGATCGCCCGGTTCGGACCCGGCCGGCCCTGGATCCAGGCCGACACCTTGCGTTCCGCCATCGAGCAGGCCCCGGCGATCGGGAACATGACGGCGATGACCGCCAACCCCTTCAGGGTGATCAACCAGACCGGATGGGCTAGAAAAAGATCGACCATCGCGGCTCAGGTTTTCGCGGCCGCGGCGGCCGGTTGATAGTGCAGGCACGGCCCTTCGGGGAACGCCAGCGCGCTCCACGGCGTGGGGTCGAGCAGGAGGCCCGTGTCCGGAAGGTTGCGGTAGCGAACCGTCGCCAGGGCCGGGATCGCCGCGGCGATCGTCTCCCACAAAGAATCGAGGTCGACGGACAACGCCGGCCCGCCGGTCAACGCCGCCAGAATCCTTCCCAGCGCCCCGAGGTCGTCGGCCGAGCCCGCCGGCCCGGGAACCGCGGCGAAAAACCGCTGAATCCGGAACTGCTGGTTCACCCAGGTGCCGGCCTTCTCGAACACGGTGAGAGTCGGGATCAAAACGCGAGCCGCGTCGCTCGTGGGCGACCGATGCGTGCCCAGGTGGATCAGGGTGATGCGGGCCAACTGCGCGGCCGTCAGGCCGGCCGCCGTCAGATCCTCGCCGACCGCCAGAACCGTCTTCACCTGCCCGGCCAGTGCCTC
>CAZWMF010000797.1:0-1749 GCA_964634535.1 uncultured Opitutaceae bacterium
GTGGCGCTCGCCCTGGAGCGGGCGGCCCGGGACGCCGATTGGTCCGCGGTCGCGACGCACCTGGCGGAACTGCGGCAGGCGACCCAGCGCTTGCGCGACGAATTGATCCGGCTCAACCTGCGCGCACCATGAACGTGCTTGCCATCGAGGACCAGGCCATCGCCGGCTTGCAGCTCATGGCGACCCTGCGCGCGTTGGGTCACGAGGCCGAATTGACGACCGATGGCGCGGCGGCCATGCAACGGTTGGAGGCAGGCGGCTTTCGGGTGGTCGTGAGCGATTGGCGGATGCCGGGCATGGACGGGCTCGATTTCTGCCGGCGCCTGCGCCAGCGGCAGGGCGACTACATCTATTTTATTCTGATCAGCGCGACTCCGGTCACCAAGAGCAGCCGCGAGACGGCGCTGGGGGCCGGCGTGGATGATTTTCTCGTAAAGCCGGTCGACCCGGACGAACTGGGCATGCGCCTGCACGTGGCCGAACGCATTATCCAATTCACGACGCAGGTGAAGACGCTCGAGTCGATCCTGCCGATTTGCGGTTACTGCAAGAAGATCCGGACCGACCAAAAGTACTGGCAGGAGCTCGAGGCCTACTTTGGGGAGCGCGGCGGCACCCAGTTCAGCCACGGAATCTGCCCGGATTGCTACGAGAAACGGATGGTGCCGGAGCTGCAAAAGCTGGGTATCGATACCTCGAAGCTGCCGCCGCTCGAGCGGCCCGGCGCGCCGTCGCAATAAGCAGGGCGGCTTTATTGCTTGATCCGGCGTAAGTCCCGAAGCGGTCCTTGCGCTCGGTCGGCGGCGGCTCCGACAACGGCCAAACCAGGCTTGCAAACATGCCCTAGTCGGCGATGGGCACGACTATCCCGGCCGCTTCGTCGCCCTGGGCCCTGCATAGGCCGGCGTCCGTGATCACCTCGACGGACGCAGTCCGGGCGGGCCGGGGCCGGTTTCCCTCCGTCCGCTCGATCCACACACGCACCCGTGGGCCATCCCGGGCGGCGCGATAGGTCGTCAACCGGAAGTCGCCCGAGCGATACCCGTAGCCGTCGCCCGCGTCCTCGTAGAGTTGGCCGGTGGCGCGACCCTGGGCGTCCAGGCACACCCGGAGAGTGAGCGGATCGAGCGATTCCTCCGTCGTGTTTTGCACCACGCGGCCCAGGGGCAGGATGGCGCCGCCGCGCAGGTCCAATTCGGCCTGAAAGGGAGCGTTGGCCCCGTCGGTTCCGACCAGGGAAATCGGCCGCCAAATGCCCCGCGGACGGTTGGGGTGCCCGGCCCACTGGGGAACCACCAGGAGGTCTGCGCCAATCAGGAAGGCGCGGTCTTCGGACCGCAGCCGCGGATCGCGCAGGTCGGCGAAAAACACCGGGCGCATCACCGGCATCCCGTCGAGCGAACTCTCGTGGAAGAGCGTGTAATAATACGGCAGCAAGCGGTAACGCCGTTCCAGCGCGGTGCGCGCCGCCGCCTCGACCACGGGACCAAACGCCCACGGCTCCTTGTCCGGCGAGCCCATTTCGGCATGGCCGCGGCAGAAGGGAAAGAACGCGCCCATCGCCATCCACTGGCCCCAGAGTTCGGGCGTGGGCGCGCCCGCGAACCCGCCCAGGTCGGGACCATTGAACGGCTGGCCGGAGAGCCCGAGATTCAGGGTCATCGGCACCGATTGCCGCAGGTGCTCCCAGGTCGAGGCATTGTCGCCGGTCCAGGTGGCCGCGTAGCGCTGGCCTCCGGCATAGGTTGC
>CAZWMF010000798.1:0-1748 GCA_964634535.1 uncultured Opitutaceae bacterium
CCCGAGGCGGCGGAAATATTGCTCGCAGGGCCATTTGGAACTGAACTCCACAATTTAGTTGTCCATCACGCCACTTTCCTCGTGTTCGGAACAAAAGGGCCGTAACTACTCACGCCTGTCCTACGCGGTAGTTGGGGTGGGGCAGCCGCCGATGATATCCCGGATGGCCTGGAGGGCGGATTTTCCGTTGAGCCTGCCGGTGGCGATGACGGAGGCTGCGGCGGCGTAGAGCCGGGCGCCCCAATGCGATCGGAAGCACCCGGTCACCTTTCGGAAGATGACGGACGGCCGCAACGCTCTCTCACAGCCGTTATTGGTGTAGGGCACGTCGCGTCTGGTCACGAAGATGAAGAGGTCATTTCGGCATTTTCGAATGGCGCGGGCGAGTTTTCGCCCGGCTTTAGTTGTCGGCGGCGGCCCGAGCAACCTCGTGAGGCGGCGGTCGAGATCGGCGCGGTATTGGGCGAGCGTACTGTCCTTGAGGGTCTCGCGGCGTCGGCCGATCAGCGCCGCGCGCTTCAGCAGGCCCTTGAATCCGGGTGCGAAGACGGTATCGCCTTCGTCGATGGCGTATTGAGCGTCGCGCAGCAGATGGGCGAGACAGACCTGGCGCTGAACACCGTGCCCGTTCTGACCGGCATAGCGGTCGGCTACCCAGACCTCGGGCACGACACCCTGGAGGAAGTCGGTTACCACCCGGGCTCCCCTTGTGTCGGCGATCACGTGATAGACCGCCGTGGACGAGAGCAGCACCCATTGCCACCAGGTCTTGCCCTTGACCCGGGCCGAGGTCTCGTCCGACGCCACGACCTTGCTGGCGCGGACTTCGGCCGCGATCTTCTCGGCGGCCAGGATCATCGGCGCCTCGGCGCGGGCCAGCATATTGGCGATGGCGCCTTCGCTGATAGTGACGCCGAACACCTCGTCCATGAGCCGCACCAGCCGCTCGAAGCTGATGGCCTGGGTCACGTGCAGATGCAGAACCAGAGCCGCCAGGCCGGGACCGAAGGGCGAGCCCGGCGCCATGCCTTCGGGCACCGGCGCGCTGAAGCCCCGGCGGCAGCATGGACAGGTGCCGCGATGGCGGTGGATGCGCGTCACCACCGGCTTGATCGGCGGCAGCTCGATATGGTCGTAGGCGTGAAACTCATCTTGGTCGGCGGCCGAGAGCGCGTGCTCGCAGTGCGGGCATGCCGCAACTCGTGCCTCGATGACCCGATCGGGCTTCTCGCTCAGCGCCCGGAAGGCGCCGGGATGACCCTTGCGCTTCTTGGCCGCCCGCCGCTCCGCCCGGTTCGGCTTCTGCCCCTGGCTCGGCGGCATCGAGGAATTATCCGGGGTCTTCGGCGGCTTGCCGAGCTTCGCTTCCAAATCCTCGACCCGCTTCGCCAGCACATCGATCTGCGCCGTCTGCCGGGAAATGACATCCGCCTGCGCCAGGATCAGCGCGATCAGATCTTCGTTGGAGAGAGAGGCAAGCGCGTCGCGATTCATCGAATCCTTGAATCGCGGACCCAGCCCCGTGTCAACCCATATTTAGACCGTCTGCCACCCGTCAGCAACCAAATCGGCTCATCGCAACAGGACGTGAGCAGTTACCAAAAGAGCGCGTTGCCTTGTAATCGAGCTCGAGGATTGCAGTCGCGGCCGCTCGCGGGCTCTCATGGGGCTGGGTCGTCCCTCGACGCGGCGGGACCTACGCCCAGGATTCGCCAGGACTACATTTTGTCACACTGCCAATATTCGAC
>CAZWMF010000799.1:0-1742 GCA_964634535.1 uncultured Opitutaceae bacterium
GTCGGCGCGTTCCCCCTGCCCGCCACCTCGGCCGACGCCGCCCTCCTCGAATCGCTCTCGAGCGGCGGCTACACGGCGGCGATCACGGGCCTGTCGAATTCGACCGGCGTGGCCTTGGCGGAACTCTACGACGCCGATACGGCGGCCTCGCCGACGGCCAGCCTCGTCAACATCTCCGGTCGGGCCTACGTGACCGGCGGCAGCGGCGTCCTGACGGCGGGCTTCAGCATCAGCGGCACGACCTCGGAGACGGTGCTCGTCCGCGGCATCGGCCCGGGCTTGAAGGCCTTTGGCGTGGGCAATGCCCTTTCGGCGACCGTGGTGACACTGTACGACTCGAGCCAGAATCCCATCCTGTCCAACGCGGGCTGGGGCGGCGATCCCAGCATAAATGCCGCGGGCAACCTGGTGGGCGCCTTCTCACTGGATCCAAACGCCAAAGATTCCGCCCTCCTGGTCACGTTGGCGCCCGGCGGCTACACGGTCCAGGTCACCGGCGCCAACGGCTCGAACGGCGAAGGCCTGGCGGAGATCTACGAGGTCAAGTGATCCGGCCTCTGGCCGCTGGCGCTGCACGCCAGACCGGGAGCTGCGTCTTCATTTCGCATTAATTGGTTATTGGCCGGTCCGGCTTTACTCCGCGTCGTACACGAAGCGTCATCCGGGTTCTTCGTCGTTTAGCGTGGGATCCTTTGCCCGATCACCCAAAGTCGGGAGTGCGGCATACCGTACCCCCGATGCGCACGGGATTCAGTCATTGGTCCTGCTCCCGGCAGTGTTCCCAGGTCGAGCGGTTTTGTCCTCGGCCATGGATACAACGCAATCGTCTCAAGCGCCGCGGGGGCTTTACCACTCATTTTGCCGGCGTATCCGCAAATAGGGACCCGTCCAAGATGGGAATAAGGCGACCCCGCAGGGCGTGGAACACGGAGCCCATCGCATCGGGATCGCCCACCCTCGGTATTTTGACCGCGTACTGGTAGACTATAATCCCACCACCTTTGGATTGTTCGGCGCGGAAATAGTCCCACTCGACGTAGGTTGCCGCCGGTTCAAGAAAGTCCACTTTGGCGCGGTGGCGCTTGGGGTCGAATTCACTGGCAAACCTCATGGTGGGCTGCCTCTTGTGGTACCCGCTCGCGAGGTTGAGAACATACGCGACCGGATTGTCGATCTGCGGAAACCGCCGAACTCCCACCAGCCGCGACCACCGGTCGATCGTCTCCCCAATTGGCACATACTCGGTCAAATACTGTCCGCCCTTCTCGACCCGATAGGCAGAACCGAAGGTGGTCCCATCGACAACGACGACGTGAGCGGGCGGCCCACCGCCAGGCGTGCCGGCAGCCAGCATAAGGAGCGAGGCGAGCAGCGGAAGCATATCGGGGTTGCCCAGAGGCTAGTCACCGAAGAAGTCAAAATAGTCGCCGGTCAGGCCAAAAGAGGATTGCGGATGCCGATCGACCCGCCGGACCTTGACCCCCAGGTCCGGGGCCGGCAAATTCACGGGGTGGCGCGGTCGGTAAGCGCCCGATGGGAAGATCATTGCATTCTCGCCAGTCAAACTCCCGATGCCCGCGAAAGCAGAACCCCCGAGCCCGGCTGAACTGAAGAAGACGCTCGGCTCCGCCGATGACCTATGGACGGCGATCGTCGGCGTCGTGGAAGAGAGAGCCGCGCCGTTGGAATTCGCCTGGCGACCGTCCAAATCCGCGTTTGGGCGCGCCTGCCTGCTGCAGCAC
>CAZWMF010000800.1:0-1729 GCA_964634535.1 uncultured Opitutaceae bacterium
CCGGAACCCGGATCGGGCTCGTCGTGCCGCTGCCGAATGTCTGGCTTGTCGCGAATTTTCGCGAATCCCAGATGGCCCACATGTACCCGGGCCAATCGGCGCTGATTACCGTCGATAGCGTGCCGGACATTCGGTTCCGCGGGACCGTCGATAGCTTCGAGCCTGCCTCGGGCGCCTTGCAGGCATTGCTGCCCCCGGACAACGCAACCGGAAATTTCACCAAGGTCGCGCAGCGATTTGGGATCAAGGTGGTTCTCGCGCCCGGCCAGGCCGGCATCGAGCGCTTGCGTCCGGGAATGTCGGCGATTGTCACCGTGGCGGTTGGAGACGATCGGCCCCGGCGGAGTGGCGCAAGGTGATCACGGAAAAAACGAAGCCCATCCAACAACCAACGGCCACGCCGGCGGCAACGCCGATGCCAGCCCCGCGGCACACCCCTGCCCCGGCGCCGATCACCGTACATTCGATTCTCTCGAGCCTTGCGGCGTTCTCGGCCGCCTGGATGGTGGTCGCCGCCACCCGCTACTTCGCCCTCCAAGGGAATGACATCGATGGCGCGGTGGGGGTTGGCATCGATACTGGTTCCTGGCTTTCGACGGCCTACTCCGTTTGCGAGCCGATCGGCGTTGTCATCGGCGCGTGGCTCGGGATCGCCCTATCATTGAGGCGCATGCTGTTGAGCGGCGTTGCACTCTTCCTGCTCGGGACCGTCGTCCCAATCATCGTCCCGCACTACGACGCGTTGATGCTCTCGCGCATTGTCACCGGGCTCGCCGGCGGGGCAATCATGCCGCAGTCGATCATCATCCAGCTTCGCACGTGGGGACCCACCCGGGCGCCGTTGGGCCTTGCCTTGTTTCTGTGTGCGCCCACCGCGGCCCCGCAGCTAGGTGGCCTGATCGGCGCCTGGGGTGTCGAGCACTTCGATTGGTCCTTTGTGCTCTGGGCGTCCCTTCCTCCGGGAATCCTGTCGTTCGTAGCCGGCTACATCGGCTTGCGGCGTGAACGCATCAATTGGCGCCCGCTGATTCACGCCGATATCGCCGGGCTGGTCGCGCTGGCGGCTGCAGTCGGTCTTTTCGCCTGTGCGCTCAGCCAGGGAGACCGGATGCGCTGGTTTCAGACGCCCACCATTCCGATCTTGTTCTCGGCCTCGGCGATCTGCCTGGCAGTTTTCGTGCTGCGTGACTGGAGCGTGTTGCGCCATCCCATCGTCTGGGCGAGGCTTTATGGACGTTGGAACGTGACGCTCGCGGCCATCGGTGGGCTGCCGCTCGCGCTTGCCATCGGCTTGTCGGGTGTCATCGTCCCGGCCGCGCTCGCGCAAGTACAGCATTTCCGGCCCGAGCAGGTGGCGCCCGCGTTGTGGACCGCGCTTTGGCCGCAGGTCTTCTCTTATTCTGCCGGCGTGATCATCCTGACGCGCAAGCTCGTCGAGGTCCGCACCCTGGCCATCGCAGGCCTCGCGATTACCGCTATCGGCGCGTTCTTCAATCTTCCCATCACCAGCGAGTGGCAGGTTGGCGAGCTCTACGGCGGCCAACTGATTCAAGGCGTCGGCTTGCCGATGATCGCGCTTCCGCTGATCTACATGTTCGTGGGCGATTTGAAGCCCCCCAACGAGAGTCTTCCCGCCGCGAGCGTTTTGAACCTATGGCGCGTTCTGTCCGGGACCGTCGCCACCGCCTGGGCGACCACCTCGCTGCGGCTGAGCGGCCAGGGAAAATTC
>CAZWMF010000801.1:0-1728 GCA_964634535.1 uncultured Opitutaceae bacterium
CGAAAGATTGGCTAGGTGCGCGGCGGGTGTTCCCGTGTCGGCGTCGTAAAGTTCTACTAAGGCCACCCCGGTGGTAGCGTTCAAGCCGCTCACTTGGGCGGTGTAGCCGGCGGACGACAGGCTCGCCACCATCGCGCTGTCGGCCGATCCGCTCGGCAGGTGGAACGCATAGACTTGGTCGAACACGTTCGTCGTGGCGGGCGCGATCAGCGCATTCGCCGTCGACGGACCGGCCACCGGTGCATTGCCCCAGCCGGTGTTCGTGGAAATCACTGTCGAGGTATTGTCGAAGAGCGTCAGCGCGGGATTGGCCAGAACTCCGGTGACGCTGAAATTACTCAGCGTGGGCCCGACTCCGCGCACCAAGATCTGCTTGGACACCGGGCCACTCACGACAAAACCCGCCACCAGGACCTGGGAGGCCGTGCCGACGTAGGAGCGCGAGGAGAGATTGATGAGGTGCGAGCTGACGGTGACGCCGACGGTTGCCGAACCGCTGCCGACCGTCCCATTCGCATTGGTCACGACCGCGGTGTAGGTTCCCGCTTGATTGACGGCAATATTGGCGAGCGTCAGCTCGGCGTTGGTGGCCCCGGGAATATCCACGCCGTTGAACTGCCACTGGTAGGTGCCGGATCCCGTCACGCTGAGGGTCGGGCTCGCTCCGGCCGCGACCGTCTGCGCGGCCGGCGCGACGTTCGGCGAGTTCTGGCTCGCCTCGCCGGAGAAACTAAGGGCTGCGCCTCCGGTCGGCAGGAGCGTGCCGTTGACCACTGTCGTGCTCGGGTTGACCGAAGCCGTAAAGGTGGCGGCCGCCCCCAATGTCGCCGTCACGCTGATCGTGTTGTTCGAATCGATCGTGCCCGGCCCCGCGCTCACGCCGGCCGCCGTCACCGCCAGGACGAAAACCTCGCCTTGGGTGCCGACGATCGCATAGGTGGCGCCGCCGGCCGCGCCGGCGGCCTGGTAGAGCCCCGAGACCGCCGCCGAGGAACCGCCGGTCGGATCGATCGCCGCCGAGAACGGCAGGTTCAGTTCCTGGATCGTGCCGCTCACGAGGCCATTCGCGAGCGTGCCGACGAAAGTCAGGGTCTGACCGAGACTGGTGCCGCTGGTCACGGTCGTCGTTGCGGCCGTGAAACTCCCGTTGGTCAGGGTGAAATTCAGCGTGAAGCCGGCTTGGATGCCTGCAATGTAACCGACGAGAGTTCCGCCCGTGCCGCTCCCGTTCACATAGGCCGCCAACGTCGTGGCGATGGCGGTCGCTTGCGGAATCCGCCCGCTGCGGCTAATGGCGGTCGTGCCGGCGCCACCGATCTGACCGAAGCCCACCTGCGCCGCCCCCGGGCTGGCGGTCACAGGTTGGGTGACTGCGGCCGCGGCGCTGAAGTTCGCGTTACCCGATTGGTCCGCCCGGATTACAACCGGATTAACGTCATGAACCGTCAAGAGGTTGCCCTCGGTCACGGTCGCATTGCCGCTTTGCACCGTGAACACCACGGGCAGTCCGGAACTGGCGGTGGCGGTCAACGTCACGGGCTCGCCGACTGTCACGGCGCCGATCGGGAGAAACGTGATCGCCTGGCTTAACGGCATGACGGTCAGGCTAGCCGGGTTGCTTGCGAGCGAGCCCGAGAGGTTCGTGGCAATCGCCCGGTATTCGGTGCCGTTGAGGGCGCCGGTCAGATTTGCGATTGTCAACGTTGCCGCCGCCGAGCCGGTGATGCT
>CAZWMF010000802.1:0-1724 GCA_964634535.1 uncultured Opitutaceae bacterium
GCCGCCGCGGCCGCGATCGTCGTCGACTTCATCGTGCTCGCGTTCGTCCTCGTGCGCAAGCAGGTCGCCGAGCCGCTCCGGCGGGTGATGGAGCACCTGACCGCCAGTTCCGACCAGCTCAACGCGGTGTCCGGCCAAGTCAGAACGGCCAGCCAGTCGCTGGCCGACGGGGCCAGCCAGCAAGCAGCCTCCCTGGAGGAGACCAGTTCCTCGCTCGAGGAAATGGCGAGCATGGCCGAACAAAGCACGGAGAATGCCCAAAAGGTAAAAGACGCCGCGGGGCAGGCGCGCAGCGCCGGCGATGCCGGTGTCGCGGAGATGGGGGAGATGGACGCGGCCGTGCGCGAAATCAAGCGGGCGAGCGACGAAATCGCCCAGATCGTGAAGACGATCGACGCCATTGCATTTCAAACCAATCTCCTCGCCCTCAATGCCGCGGTCGAGGCGGCCCGGGCGGGCGAGGCGGGCCTGGGCTTCGCGGTCGTGGCCGACGAGGTGCGCACGCTCGCCCGGCAATGCGCCGCCGCGGCCAAGGAGACCGAGGAGAAAATCGAGAATTCGGTGCGCAAGAGCGAAAATGGGGTCCAGATCAGCACCAAGGTGGCGCTGCGGCTGCGCGAAATCGTCGCCAAGGCCGGCCAGGTGAACGAACTGGTCGGGGTCATCGCCACGGCATCCCAGGAACAGAGCAAGGGCATCGGCGAGATCAATAAGGCCGTGGCGAACATCGATCAGTTGACTCAGTCCAACGCTGCGGCCGCCGAGGAGATCGCCGCCAGCTCGAACGAACTCAACGGGCAGGCCGAGGAGCTAAAGCAGGCGGTGCGCCGCCTCCACGATCTGGTGGAAGGCGGGCGAGCGGCCCACCCGCCCGCGTCCGCTCCCCGCCCCCGGCCGCCGGGGGCGAGAATTGCCCGTGCGCCGGCGGTAGTTTAGGCTATAGTGGGCGGAATGAAAGCCGCCGTCCTCCGCACGCTCGGGCAGCCGCCAGCCTACGCCGAATTCGCCGAGCCCGTTCCCAACCCGGACGAGGTCCGAGTGCACGTGCGCGCCGCCGGGTTGCACCCGCTGGTCAAGGCGATCGCCAGCGGCAAGCACTACACGGGCGCGCCCGAATTGCCCTTCGTCGTCGGGGTCGACGGTGTCGGGACACGCGATGACGGCACCCGGGTCTACTGCGGGTTCGCCCGCCGACCTTTTGGCACCATGGCCGAGCGCGTGGTCGTGCCGGCCGCGCTGTGCGTTCCCCTGCCCGACGGACTCGACGATCTGACGGCAGCCGCCATCGGCAATCCGGGCATGTCGGCCTGGTTGTCCCTCACCTGGAAGGCGCACCTGCGCCCGGGTGAATCCGTCCTCGTCTTGGGTGCGACCGGGGTCGCGGGGCGCCTGGCCCTCCAGTTTGCCCGCCTGCTGGGGGCGCGCCGGGTCGTCGCCGCCGGGCGCGATCCCGCGGCCCTCGCCCAGGCTCGGGGCCTCGGGGCCGATGCGACGATCCAACTTGACCAACCCGAAGAGGCGCTGGTCGCCGCGTTCCGTGCGGAGACCGACGAACTCGACGTGGTCGTCGACTACCTGTGGGGCCCGCCGACGGAGGCCCTGTTCAAAGCGATCGATCAGCAGCCGACCCGAAGCGGCGGCCGGCGCATTCGCCACGTCGAAGTTGGCGAGAGCGCCGGATCCAAGATCACTCTGCCGGCGTCCATCCTCCGCGGCAAGGGATT
>CAZWMF010000803.1:0-1716 GCA_964634535.1 uncultured Opitutaceae bacterium
ATCCCATGGGAGCAGTTTGCAGCAGAGGCGGTGGAACTCGTCCGAAACCGCCTGAAAGGCGATACCTCCCCGGCGCGGCAGATCATCCTGTCCCTCCGGCCGCACGTTCGCCTGACGGCCTGAAACCGTCGTCGTTTGCCGCGCCGTAGGGGCCTTGTCGTCTTTAGGGGTGAAGGTACGGCTCCAGGTCTCCCAAGAGGCGGGTTTCCCTGCCTTCCCAGTCGAGCACGCCGAACTCACCGCTGCGGTAGCCCCAGAGATTCCAAGCGAACCCGTGGCGTTTGCATGCGTCGAGCACGCCATGCACCCATGCCTTGGTCGAAGCGTCGTCGGCAGCCCGATAGACTCCAAATTCCCCGAGGAGAATCTCGCGGCCTTTGGCATTTTTCTTGGCCCACGCGGCCATCTTCGCGAATGGCTCGTCAATGTCCGTCGCGACGGACAGCGTCCGGCCCCCATAGCTGGCGATGGCGTTACCAGGCTTCACAAAGGGTGCGACATTCGGGACGACTCCCGGAAATCTCACGCGCGGCACGCCCTGCTTCGCGAAAACCCACGGGGCATTCTGGTGGGTAAAGACGAGCGGTTCGTAGAAATGGAATGTGAAGGCGATGTTCGGATCGTCGGGCAGTTCGACATCATCGATCGTGGCAATGATGCTCCAGCGATTGGATGTGAGATAGACCATGCGCGTCGGATTCGACTCGCGAATGGCCGCGAGGACGCGGCGATTCAGGACGTTGAGCTGCTTGTCTTCCGGTGCGACGGGTTCGTTGATGATTTCGAACCGGACATCGGCCGGCTCGCTCGCGAAGCGTTGGGCGATTTCGCGCCAGATGCCGACGGCCCGTTCCTGGATCTCGGGATCGACAAACGCCCGCCCATTGCCGCCGTCGTTGAAATCGGCGCCGGGAAGGAAATGCACGTCGAGGATGACGCCCAGGTGTTGCTTGCGGCTCCATTGGATCGCGTCCTCAAACGGCTTGATCTTCACGGGATCGAGCGAACCATCGGCCTTAAGCCAAAGCCGTGCGTCGATCGGAAAGCGTATGTGGTCGAAGCCGTGGGTGGCGATCCATTGCACGTCCTTTTCGGTGAACCAGCTGCCGGCATAGGGCCGGTCGAAGCATTGGGACAACCAGTGGCAAATGTTCACACCACGCTGGAAGGTCGGCATGGACGCGCTGCTCTCAGCGCTCGCACCGAACACGGTGCTCGACAAGATCAGGACCACACCGATAGCGCGGCCAAAACGAATGAGAGGGGTCATGGCTAAAGGAAAACATGAAGCGGCCTGGGAAGCCATCCGACTCCAATCGGATGCTGCCGGCGAAATACCGATATGATCAAAAAAGAACACCGCGTCTCTGCAGAGCCCTTGACGGTGTGGAAAGAGATCTACGCTTTCCATTCCGGCATTTAAGGGCCCTCGCGGAGGCGACAATAGCAATAGAGGGGCCAAGCGTGGGCGTGGGCGCAAAAGACGGGAAAGGAAGTCCAGGTCCAGTTGTCGCCTGTTCTCGGAAGGCCTGCGATGGCCCCGGTGAAGACCGAGTTGAAACATTCCGGGGCCGTCCACTGCCCGACCCAATAGTCGGGAAAGGTCTTGGCGAACTGGTCCATGCTCAGCCGGCGCAGCAGGGTCCACGCGGCAGGCTTGTCGATCGTTCCCACGCCCGCAATCATGGGCCCGACAAGAGCAAACCACACGCCGCC
>CAZWMF010000804.1:0-1715 GCA_964634535.1 uncultured Opitutaceae bacterium
CTCCCACGCTAAAGAGGCCCGACTTCGCGCTGCCCGTAATCTTCATCTTCCATCCGAAGAACACGGATGCCGCCTTGATCGAACGCGGCTCGCCGTTTTCCGATTGGGCGGCGCGCGGGCGGTTTATCGCGGTGTTTCCGGACGGTCTCGATCGACAATGGAATGGTGGGCGCAGGCGACCGACCTCGGAAGAGTCCTCCCGATCCGACGATGTCGCGTTCGTCGCCCAGATCTTGGATGCGGTTGGCGCTCGATACCGGATCGACCCAAAACGGATTTTCGCAACCGGCATCTCCAATGGGGCGATCTTTTGCTTCACGTTGGCGGCTCGGCTGTCCGATCGGATCGCCGCCATTGGTCCGGTCGCAGGCGCCATCGGCATCAATATCCCCAGAAGATTCACGCCGACACAGCCGGTTTCCGTGATCGCCTTCCATGGCACGGACGACTCGTACGTCCCCTATGATGGTGTCGCCGATCCCGACCTGGGCTTCCTTTCCTGTCCCGATTCGATCGCGTATTGGGTAAAGACCGATCGGTGCAACGTGCAGCCCGAGGTCACGCGGATTCCCCCAGCGGTACCCGATGATGGGACCAATGCCATTCGGTTCGTCTTCTCAAACGGCACCGGCGACACCGCAGTCGTCTCCTACGTCATCGAGCACGGCGGCCACACCTGGCCCGGGCCCGGCCACCAGTCGGTCCCGAATAGCCCGTATGGCCGGACCTCGACGAGCGTCGACGCTACGAAGGAGATATTGGCTTTCTTCGATCAGCATCCGAAACCGTGATCCTTTCATAACCCCCACCGCCGGGAGACCTCCGTAATTGACGGGTTTCACCATCGTAGCGCGCCAAGTCTTCAGGCGCTCCCGCCTGCCCGCGATGACCGTTAAAGACGATATCGATCCGCTGCGGCCCGCGAACGGGTCGGCGCCGACGGTACCGGCGCTCCGCTCCCCATTCGGAGTCAGAATGATCACCAATCCGACTCTATCTCCAGTGCCCCAGAGCGCGAGAATGCTCTTTCGTGCCTCTAGCGAACGATTGGCACTTCGATGTAGCTATCGTTCTGCCATTCGACTCGTAGCGGGGGACCGCCGTGTTGCAGAGACTCATCGCTCACATCTGCGCCCGTTCCGTAGTTTACCTGTGCGTACGGGTTCTTGTTCACGCTCAATAGCACAAATAGGCGACTGCCCTTTCGCATTTGGCGCACCATAAACGGTGTCCGGGTGAATGGAATCGTTTCGACCCGTCCGGGCTCGAGCAGCTGGCGCTTGCCCGGGTCCGCGGCAAAGCTCGCGCGGCCCAGATAGTAACCCAGATTGAAATACCCACCTTCCGGGAGAACCTCATAGAACGCCATCGTTACATCCATGTCTCTCTTGTTGATCACGGCTTTGAGGGCACCGGTAATTCTGCCCGCGATGGTCAACGGCTCGTCGAACGGCGCGCTCAGGTAGGCGATACCGTTTTCGTTGACCAGGGCCTTTGCAAGGACCGCATTGGGGTAGAGGTTGTTGCTCGATTTCCGATCACCAAAATCGACTACCTGGCCAATGAATCCGGTTTGCCCGGGCTTTGATTCGTCGAGCACATGCGAATTGCCGGGCGCACCGTTGCTGAGATAATATCTCAAGACATGGTTGTGCATTGCCTCTAGGGAAGGGCCGTGCCGCCAGGTGTTCGCACCCATAACTTCACAGTTTATC
>CAZWMF010000805.1:0-1713 GCA_964634535.1 uncultured Opitutaceae bacterium
CCCTCCGGTGGCAGGCCGCCGCTCGCGAGCCCAAAGCCGGCGCCGGTTGGATTTCCGGGCAGCTGGTAGGCCTGGGCAACCGCGGTGGGCTCCCCCATCATGGCGTATTCCTCGTAGAGCCATGCGCCGGTGGCATCCTGGATATAGCTGCGCAGCGAGTTGCCGATCTGGTTGGGGGCGACGACCGGATTGATCGAAGGATCGTCCGCGGGATCGAGGGCGAGCGAGATCATCGTCAGCAGCCGGGCATGGGCCAGGAAGTAGTTGTTCGAAGCCATCCGATACGGCTTGTTGTTGGGCAGCAGGGACAGGCTGTTGACGACCCCCGGGGAGCCCGGATTGTCACCGCCGGTCGTCGATGCCGTGAGGCACCCGGCGGCCCAGTTCAGGAAGACGGCGCGGATGGTCGCCTTGTCGGAGGCGGTGAGGATGGGGTAGATCCAGTCGACGACCAGCGGCCAGTCGTGCCCGGACCAGCTGGCGCGGTTGTATAGGGCGAAAGCTGGGTCTCGGAACGGGGCCCCGGTTTGGGGGCCCAGGGCAGCCTGGTTCATCGCGTACATCAGCAGATTCCGGGCGGCTTGCGCGTACCGCGGACGGTTGGCCGGATTCGGGTCGACCAGGGAATTGAAAGCGAGGATGACGGCGTTCTCCTCGCTCAGGATCCCAGTGTATCCGTTGGTATCGCCAACATCGGGATACGGCGAAGCCGGAGCCGGATTCACTGCGTCCAGGGCCGCCCCGGGGAAGGCCGCCCCGTAGTTTTCGATCGCCTGATTCAGGGCCACCGCCAAGGGGGCGTAGGTGGGATTGCCCGGCGTTGCCCACGACTGCAGGCGCGGCAGGTCCTGCGGGGTGATCCACAGCCGGGGATGGCTGCTGACGGGAAAGGGAACCGGGATGGGTGGAGAGAATGTCGCGGTCACCGTTGCGTTGGCCGACGGCATCGTGATCTTGGTCGTGGGGGACCCCGCGCTGGCCACCGCGGCTCCGGTCCAGGCCTGGAAAAACTCGCCGGCGGGCGCCGTCGCCGCGCTGATCGTCACGGCGGAGCCCGCCTGCTCGGAGGCGCTGGAGCCGCCGCCAGCGATCGTTCCGTTGATGACGCTGAGGATGAAGTTTTCCGGCGGCGGTGGGTTCGCCGAACCGCTGCCCGAATTCGGGGTGCCTGATGAGGGGGAGCCCCCTCCAATATAGAGGTCCTCGCTCACGGTCACGGAGTTCGAGGCCGCATCCGTCACGGTCATCTGGAATGGAAAGTCCCCGCCCTGGGTTGGCGTGCCCCCGAGTGTCCCGGCGGGGGAAAGACTCATGCCCGGAGCCACCGCGCCCGAAGAAACGCTCCAAGCATACGGCGGAACCCCCCCGGTCGCGCCGTAGGTTTTCGAATAAGGGGCGCCGACGGTGCCGGGGTCGATGCCCGGATAGGGAATGGCCAGCGACGCGGGCGCAGTGGTGCCGGTCGTGGTCGTGCCGCCCGTGCCGCCCGAGTTCGTACTCCCCGAGCTCGTGCTTCCCGAGTTCCCGACGCCGCTTCCGGCCGCCGCTGCGATATACAGCGCCTCGCTGGCGCTCACCTGGTTGGACGCGGAATCCGTCACGGTCATTTGGAAATTGTAGGTGCCGGCAGCCGTCGGCGTGCCGCCGAGGACACCCGTGCTGGAAAGGGCCATGCCCGGCGCCATCGTTCCTGCGGAGACGTTCCAAACGTAC
>CAZWMF010000806.1:0-710 GCA_964634535.1 uncultured Opitutaceae bacterium
GCTCCGGCTGCTCATACCGGAAAAAGAAGCTGTTGCGCAGCCCCAGGCCCGTGACGCAGTTCTTGCCGTAGAACGCCGGCAGCGTCACGTGTTCGCCGAACGTCAGTTCGGGCAGCATGATCGGCAGGTAGAAATTGTTCGGCCAGTCGAAGATCCCGGGGCAGTGGGGGAAGGGCAGGACATCGCTCGAGAGGTGCCCGCCGCAGCTGACCAGCGGGATCTGCAGCTGCAGCCCGCTTTCGCCGTCGCGGTAGAGGAACAGGCCCTGCTCCTTGCGGTTGCTCTTGTCGAAGATGACGAAGCGGCCGCTGGTGCGGACCGGCTCGAGCTTCGGCGCCCCGACGGGCATCTGCACGGTGTTGGCCAGCCGGGACCATTGGCACAGATAGCGGGCGGCATCGAAGTTCGCCATGCGCGTGGTGTGCGGGCCATAGGCCGTGCGCTCGGAATCGCGCAGATCGAGGAAACCCTGTTCCTGATCGAGGTAGGTCTCGTAAAAAAACAGGAACAGCCGCCGCAGGATGTCGAAATACTTCGGCTTCTGGTCGTCGGGGATCCAGTTGTCGCGCAAGCCTTGTAGGATCAGGCTGATGCAGTGCATCTGACCGTAGGCTCCGGCGGCGCGGCCGAAGGCCCAGCCCAGCCCGTCGGCCCGGACCAGGTCGGGCATCATCCGGATGTATTTCTCGGCGTAGGTGCGCAGGGTCGGG
>CAZWMF010000806.1:720-1711 GCA_964634535.1 uncultured Opitutaceae bacterium
GGGAGCTTGCGGTCCCGCACGCCGCTGTTGGCGTGGAGCTGCAGGGCCGAGCGGATGAAGACGAAGGTCATCACGCCATAGAGATTGAAGTTGCCGCCGAGCCCGTGGACGGCGTCGTCGAAGAATCCCGCCGAACTGGTTTGGTTGACCCGGTCCACCAGGCGCTCGATCAGGCGCGAGGTCTCGTCCTTCTTGGAGAGCCCGAAGCTGAAGCGGGCCACCGCCTTGGCGATGTTGAAGGCCTGCCAGTGGTTGTCGTAGTCGCTGCGGTGCAGCAGCTGCTTGTCGATGCGCTGCTGCGTCTCCTCGACCAGGCGCTCCCACACGGGATTGCGGTCCTTGGAGGGGCCGAAGCACAGCAGCCCCAGCGCCGCGTAGGCCAGGCCGTTCTCGGCCGGCGGGTCGGTGAACATCTGCGCCGTCAGGCAGCGCGCCGCCAGGTCAATGGTGTCGTAGCCCTTGAGCGAGGTTTCGCCCGTCGCACGGTAGTACTCGCCCAGCGCGAAGGCGACGTGCCCCGGCTCGTCGGGGCGGGACTGCTCGCCGGGGATTGGGACGACCGTCCCGTCGGGTTGGATTGAATCTAGGTTGTGGCCCAGCATTGAACGGGCCATGTCGAGGCATTGCTCGGAGAAACTATGCATGCGGTGGGATCAGCGGTAGGTAGGAGCGGAAGGGTCAGGATGCCCGGTGGCCGCAGAGGCGGGCAAGAGCTAAGTTCTCGGTCATCGTGCTATAAGCTTCAGGAATTCGTCGTTGGTCTTTGTCTTGGAGAGCCGGGCGATCATCGTCTCCGTGGCCTCCTCGATCTTCTGCTGAACGAGCGCGCGGCGGAAGAAATGAATCCCCTCGAGCTTCTTGGGCTCGATCAGGAGCTCCTCCTTGCGCGTGCCGGACGCGGCGATGTTGATCGCGGGCCAGAGCCTCATCTCGGCACACTTGCGGTCGAGGACGAGCTCCATGTTGCCGGTGCCCTTGAACTCCTGGAAGA
>CAZWMF010000807.1:0-1710 GCA_964634535.1 uncultured Opitutaceae bacterium
GCGCGAAATGCTCGCTCCGACCAGCGCCGTCATGGGCAAGGGTCTCGGCAAGGACGTCGCGCTCATCACCGACGGGCGCTTTTCCGGCGGCAGCCATGGCTTCGTCGTCGGCCACATCACCCCCGAAGCGGCGGTGGGCGGCCTGATCGGCCTCGTGCACAACGGCGACCCGATCACCATCGACGCAGTCAAGGGTCAGATCACACTGGACGTTCCGGCCAAGGAGCTAAGCGCCCGCAAGAAGGCCTTCAAATCGAAGGCGCCCAAGGTGGAGCACGGCGTGCTCGCGAAATATCGCAAACTCGTGGCGAGCGCGTCGGAAGGCGCGGTCACCGACAAGTACCTCTAAACCATCCTACCATGTCTCACTGGACTCGATTCAAGGAATACTTCTTCCATCACGCCGGCCTCGGCGTTTCGCTCGACATCAGCCGCGTCCCGTTCCCGCCGGATTTCCTCGCCAACATGGAGCCGGCGATCCAACGGGCCTTCGCCGCCATGGCGGTCTTGGAAGAGGGCGCCGTCGCCAATCCCGATGAAGGCCGGATGGTCGGTCATTATTGGCTGCGCGATCCCGCACTGGCGCCCACTCCGGAACTCACGGCCGAAATTACGACCACGCTGCGTGCGATTACGCAGTTTGCCGGGCAGGTCCACGCGGGCTCAATCGCGGGCCCGCGCGGGCCCTTTACCCAACTTCTGGTCGTCGGCATCGGCGGTTCGGCCCTCGGACCCCAATTCGTCAGCCACGCACTCGGGCACGCCACCCGCGATCGACTGGCGCTGCACTTCTTCGACAACACCGATCCGGACGGGATCGACGCCGTCCTCGCCGGCCTCCAGGGCAAACTGGCCGAAACGCTCGTCGTGGTGATTTCCAAATCCGGCGGGACCATCGAAACCCGCAATGGTCAACTCGAGGCGGCGGCGGCGTTTCGCGCCGCGGGTCTAACGCCCGCGCGCCACTTCGTCGCGGTAACGGGCGCCGGCTCCAAGCTGGATCAGCTCGCATCGCGGGAGGGCTGGCTTGCCCGGTTCCCGATGTGGGACTGGGTGGGCGGGCGCACGAGCGAATTGTGCGCGGTCGGCCTCCTGCCCGCCGCTCTCCAGGGCATCGACATCGACGCCGTGCTCGCCGGGGCAGCCGCCATGGACGCGGTCACCCGCACGCCGACGACAGCCCAGAATCCGGCCGCCCTGCTCGCGCTCATGTGGCACTTCGCCACCGACGGCCGGGGCTCCCGCGACATGGTGGTGCTGCCGTACAAGGACCGGTTGCTCCTATTCTCGCGCTACCTCCAGCAACTGGTCATGGAATCGCTCGGCAAGGAACTCGATCTGACCGGCCGGGTGGTGAACCAAGGCATCTCGGTCTACGGCAACAAGGGTTCGACCGACCAACACGCCTATGTCCAACAGCTGCGCGAGGGCGTGAATAATTTCTTCGTGACGTTTATCGAAGTGCTCAAGGACCGCGACGGCCCGTCGATCGAAGTCGATCCGGGGGTCACGACCGGAGATTACCTGCAGGGTTTCTACCTGGGCACCCGCGATGCGCTGAGCGAGAAAAACCGCTGGTCGATCACGCTGACCGTGGCGGACCTGTCCCCTCGGACGATCGGCATGCTGATCGCCCTGTACGAACGCACGGTGGGCCTCTACGCGACGCTCATCGGGATAAACGCCTACCACCAGCCCGGCGTCGAGGCG
>CAZWMF010000808.1:0-1704 GCA_964634535.1 uncultured Opitutaceae bacterium
CCCCCGACTCCCGCTACATCGCCGAGATCGACGACATGCTCACCCTCGACGGCCTGCGCATCCTCTTCGAGCGCAACCGCTCCACCCGCCCCCGAAATCGCGCGCAATAACGGCCCAGCGTCGCAGAACTGCTATTGAAGATCGCTCCGTGAGAAGGTACGAACTCAAAGCTTACTGAAGAAGTCTGAAGGCGTATGGTTTTGTATCAGGGCGCGAGTTTACTCGCGCCGCTACCGCTGCAAATTGAGCCGGGCTTTAGCCCCGAGGGACGCTGCTCTGGCCTATGCACTTTCCGCACACTAATTTCCAATTCGTCTGGGTGCCCCATCCATGACGCAGTTTCATCGCGGCATGGGTGGAATAGCACGACCCTCAACCTGCTTCTTTCAAATCAATATGAAAACGGGTGCCCCACATCTCGACTTTGAGATGTGGGAAAGCAAGGCGGCCAATCGATCCGTCGCGAATAGACCCGTGCGTTAAATAACAGTTTTGGGTGCCCCATCCATTCGCCCGTTCTTGGGGCGAATGGGTGGGATAGCACGAGCCCCCTCAATTCTCCCCACCCATCGCGCCATGAAACAATGATTGCGTAAACACCATGACCGACGAAACCCTTCTGCCCTCCGAACCCACGCCCGCCGAACCCGCCGCCACGCCCGCCGAAATTCAAGCCGTGGCCGCTCAGCCTGAAGTTGTCAGCGCCAAAGCCCCAGTGCCGGTCGAACCTTCCCCCAGCACGCCCGCCGAAGACCAAGGCCTGGACGGCGAGTCCTCCTTTGCCGACGCGCTCTCCGCCTTCGAGCGTTCGCACACCCACCGCGCCGCAACCAAACAACTCGAAGGCACCGTCGTCTCGCTCTCCGCCGATCAAGTCGTTCTCGACATCGGCTACAAGATGGAAGGCGTTCTGCCCCGCTCGGCCTTTGAGGACAACGCCGCCGCAGTGAAACCGGGCGACGCCATCCCCGTTTCCATCACTGGCCGCAACGAGGAGGGCTACTACGAGCTCTCGCGCTTCCGCGTCGCGCAGCCCCGCGATTGGTCCGGTCTCGAACACGCTTTCGCAGAAAAGATCGCCGTCTCCGGCACCGTCACCGAACTCATCAAAGGTGGCCTCAGCGTCGACATCGGCGTGCGCGCCTTCATGCCCGCCAGCCGCAGCGGCACCCGCGATGCCGCCGAACTTGAAGCCCTCGTCGGCCAGCCCATCACCTGCCGCATCACCAAGCTCGACGTCGCCGATGAAAATGTTGTCGTCGATCGCCGCGTGGTTCTCGAAGAGCAGGCCCGCGCAGCCGCCGGCGATCGCCGCGCCGCGCTCAAGGAGGGCGCAACCGTCACCGGCACCGTGCGCACCCTCATGCCCTACGGCGCATTCGTCGAAATCGAGCCCGGCCTCGACGGCCTGCTCCACATCAGCGACATCTCGCGCGCCCGCGTCGCCAAGCCCGAAGACGTGCTCTCCGTCGGCGACCAACTCACGCTCCGCATTCTCAAAATCGACCCGGAATCCGGAAAAATTTCGCTCGGCCTCAAGCAGCTTCAGCCCGAGCCATGGCAGACCGCATCGGAGCGCTACGCGGCTGGCCAGCGCGTCAGTGGCGCAGTCACGCGCCTCGCCGACTTCGGCGCATTCGTCGAGCTCGAGCCCGGCCTCGAAGGCCTCATCCATATTTCGGAAATGTCCTGGGAACGCAAGCT
>CAZWMF010000809.1:0-1701 GCA_964634535.1 uncultured Opitutaceae bacterium
TATGACAATGTTCATTATAATGATCAGCCCGAGGCTTGGAACATGCGAGCGGTTCTGGGCGTCTCCACCGTGCTCGGCGTCATCGGTGTCATTTCGGCCTTCGGATTATTTTATTTGGGCGAGCGGGTCTTTCACCTCGATCGAGCGCATATCCAGACATTGATGTATCTGAAGCTCTCCGTTGCGGGTCATTTGACGATTTTCCTGACGCGCACGCGCGGCCCGTTTTGGTCCATTCGTCCCGCTAAGATACTTTGGGCGGCGGTGCTCGGGACCCAGATCGTGGCGACTTTGATAGCGGTATATGGACTGTTTATGACGCCGCTCGGTTGGGGTTGGGCGCTGTTCGTTTGGGGGTATGCGCTGGCGTGGTTTCTCCTGAATGACCGTGTTAAGCTCCTCGCGTACCGGATATTCGATCGGGCCAAACCCCAGTCCCCCGCCGATTTGAGGCCATTGATCGCGGAGCGTGCCTATGAACTCTATGAGCGGGAGGGTCGGCGCGACGGCCATGCGGCTCAGGATTGGGCGAAGGCGGAGCGGGAGATTGTGAAGAGAAAATGAGCCTCGCGGTCGCAGTGCAAACGCCCCGGCGCCACGAACTCGGCATGGTCGGGCTGGGCGTCATGGGGCGCAATTTCCCGCTCAACCTGGCCGACCACGGGCACCGAAATAGCGGCGATCTCATCGTCGACGCGGACAATTCCCACGAAAGCACATGAATACTTTGAAAACCGCCGATTCGCCCGAGCCGACGATATTCGTCATCTTTGGCGGCAACGGCGACCTGACCTGGCGAAAGCTGATCCCGGCCCTGTTCGATCTCTCGCAGGACCGCAGCCTTCCCGAAAAATTCGCGATTATCGCGGTCGATCGCCTCAAGTCGGGCGACGGCCCGTTGCGGCAGCGATTGCGAAAAGGGGTCGAGCAGTTCTCCCGGGTGGGACTGGCGAAGGACCCTTGGAATCGCTTCGCCCGCCATATTCAATACCAGCAGAGCGATTTCAAGAAGGCCGCCACCTATGCGACGCTAGGCGCCACCTGCGCCCAGCTGGAAAAGACCTGGGGCGCCAAGGCTCACCGCATCTTCTACATGGCGACCCCTCCGAGCATGTTCGGCGAAATTCCGAAATACCTGGGCCGGGCGGGTCTGGCCCGCGACCGTGAGCGGGCCAGGATCGTCATCGAGAAGCCGATCGGCTACGATCTGGAATCGGCTCTGGCGTTGAACTCAGTGCTGGCCGCCAGTTTCGAGGAGTCCCAGATCTTCCGGATCGACCACTATTTGGGCAAGGAGACCGTTCAGAATATTCTGGCTTTCCGCTTCGCCAATCCGCTTTTCGAGCCCATCTGGGACCGCCGCTATGTCGACTTTGTGACCATCACGGTCGCGGAGGCGGTGGGTGTCGAACACCGGGGGGGGTACTACGACCAGGCCGGCGCGCTGCGCGACATGGTGCAGAACCACCTGATGCAGCTGCTGTGCCTCGTGGCGATGGAACCGATGGTCTCCTTCGACGCCGACGAGATCCGCAATAAGAAGGTGGACGTGCTTCACTCGATCCGCGCCATCCCGAGCAATGCCGTCCATCTATCGGCCGTTCGGGGCCAATATGGTCCCGCCCTAGGTGCCCGCACCGGGGTTTGCGGGTATCGCGAGGAGGACGGCGTGGACCCCGATTCGCAGACCGAGACCTTTGC
>CAZWMF010000810.1:0-1691 GCA_964634535.1 uncultured Opitutaceae bacterium
CTTCTGCGGTCGCGCGCCCGCGGCCGGAGAACCCCGAAAAACCCATGAAGCCACTGTTCCTATCCGCTGTGATCCTATGCCTTGGCGCGAGCCTTGCCTCGGCGCAGCCCGCCGACGCGCCGGCGCCCAGACGCCCCGGCGGCCGTCTGCCGGCGCCCATCCGCGATCCGCTCGCCCCGGGCTATGTCCAGGCCACCGAACTGCCCGACGGCCAGGTGCCGCCGGTCGAAGCCGATGGCAATTTCATCCTGGGTCCGACCCACAAACCGGCGCCGGAAATGAGCCCCGTCGGCGAGGGCGCCCCCAAGGGCGCCATCTACAAATTCACGCTCCGCTCGACCGACAGCAGCTTTTATCCCGGCATCGCACGCGACCGGCCGCCAGCCGGGGCGCCGGATCAGGCCGGCGCGGCCGGAAACACGGTGGTAAGCCATCCGGCGCCTTGGACCCGGACAGTTTCGGTGTACGTTCCCCAGCAGTATGTTCCCGGGACCGTCGCGCCGGTCATGATCACCTGCGATGGCGACGGCCGGGCCTTCAACGTGCTCGACCATCTCATCCCGCAGAAGAAAGTGCCGGTGATGATCGTGGTCGCCATTCCGAGCGGGGGTGGCGATGGCCAGGGCAGCGAACGGGGGCTGGAGTACGACACGGTGTCCGGCAAGTACAGCGACTTTGTCGAGACCGAAGTCCTGCCGCGGGCCGAACAGGTCGCGAACGTGAAACTGACCAAGGATCCGGACGGCCGGGCCACGATGGGCACCAGTTCGGGCGGCTCGTGCGCAATGAGAATGGCGTGGTTTCATCCCGAGCGGTACCACCGCGTCCTCACGTTTTCCGGCACGTTCGTCAACCAGCAATGGCCGACCGACCCGCAGTATCCGCACGGGGCCTGGGAGTTTCATGAAACTCTGATTCCGAACAGTCCCGCCCTGCCGCTGCGCATCTATCTGGAATGCGGCGACCACGACAACTACAATGCCCGGGACGGCCTGCATGACTGGGTACAGGCCAATGAGAACATGGCCAAGGTGCTCACGGCCAAAGGCTATCACTACAAGTTTGTCTTCGCCCGCGGCGCCGGCCACACGGACCGGCCGACCATCTCCGAACTCTATCCGACCGCGCTCGAATGGCTTTGGCAAGGGTACCCGATCGCGGGGAATTAGCCCGCGGCGGGCGGCGAATCGAGTCCGCCGGGCCGAAACTCCGGCGGGCGTCGGATCTGAGTCCCTCATGAAAGTCTATCGCACCGGGGCCGGCCTGGTCGCCGAGCTGAACGGAGGCTGTCGCGCCTTGGCGAGCGGCCTGGACCTCGACTCGCTGTTTTCCACTTCCGACCCGGCTGACTTCATTCTCCGCGCTTACGACCAGGGCCGGGAGGTGGCGCCGCCCGAGCAGGTCCTGGCTCCCGTGCAATCGCAGGAGGTCTGGGCCGCCGGCGTGACCTATGAACGCAGCCGGGCCGCCCGGGTGGCCGAGTCGAAGGATGCGGGCGGCGGCTCGTTCTATGACAAAGTCTACGCAGCAGCGCGGCCCGAGCTGTTTTTCAAGGCGACGGCGCACCGGGTGGCCGAGCCGGGAGGGATGGTCTGCATCCGGGCGGATTCGCACTGGAACGTGCCGGAACCAGAGCTGGTCCTGGCCTTCAGCACGAGCGGACAACTATTTGGCTACACGATCGGCAACGA
>CAZWMF010000811.1:0-1688 GCA_964634535.1 uncultured Opitutaceae bacterium
TTCCTGGAGCGTGCTCATCCGCGTAAATTAGCCGGCAATTGCGCCGCCGCAAGGCTCGGACCGATTCTCCTCGGTCAACGCTTCCGCCGGCGGCGGGGTTGGACGAGGAGATGCATGGCGAGTGCCGTGACGATGCCGATCTCGAGGAATTGCACGCGCAGTTTCGCCGGCAAGGCCGTGCCCACGGTGAAGAAGGCCAGGATGTTGATGAGAAACAGCCAGAACATGAGTTCGCCGCGGAAGGCCTTCGACCAATTTGCGTCGGTGTCGCCCGGAGGCAGCCGGGGCGTAAACGAGGGGATCAGGCGCGGAACCTCGCGCAAGTACGCCCGGTAGGATTCGCCCTGGCTTTGGGTCAACTCGGCCTCTTCCCGCAGGATGAGGCGGAGGCTCAGGAGCGCCAGACTGCCGACGATGACCGCGAAGCCGGCCACGCTGTAGAGCAGGCCGAAGCCGGCCCCGAGGAGCACGGTGCCCAGGTAAAGGGGATTGCGGACGTGGCGGAACGGTCCGTCCGCCACCAAGGCGTCCGATTCCAACTTTTTCGAATGAATGACTTCCGGGCGCAGGTAAGCGGCGGCCCAGGTGCGGAGGGCGGCGACCAGGAAAAAACAGAGGAGGCACAGCGCCGTGCCCAGGGGCGCGTTCATGCGGCGGTTGACGACTTCGAAGACCGCCCAGTTGGGCGCCACCAGCGAGGAACCGTAAAAGAGCGCGGTCATGATCCAAAATCGGTAACGGAACTCGAAATCGCTGGCGCGCATGGTCGGTTTGGGAAAACTAGGAGGGTAGCGGCTTCTGGCGATGAAATATCTTTTGGTAGACGGCTTTAACCTGGCGTACCGGTGCTTTTATGCGATTCCGGAGCTCAGCCGCGCGGACGGGTTCCCGACCAATGCCCTGCACGGCTGGGTCAAGTCGCTGTGGAAACTGATGGACCAGGAGAAGCCCGAGGCCACCACGGTGTTCTTCGACCTGGGTGGCTCCGAGCGCCATTTGGCGCTGCACGCCGACTACAAGGCTCAGCGCAAGGAAATGCCCGAGGCGCTCGAGAAGCAGATTCCCCATTTGAAGCCGCTCACCCGGCTCTTGGGGCTGAAGGTGGTCGAGCAGCGGGGGGTGGAAAGCGACGACCTGCTCGCGTCCGAGGCGGTGGCGCTGGCTCGCGAGGGACACGCGGTGCTCATCGTCAGTTCAGACAAGGATTTTTATCAGTTGGTCGACGACCGGATTGCCATCCTCTTGCCGCCGCCGACCGCCAATCCCCGTCTGGGCTGGCGCCATTTGGACGCGGCCGGCGTGAAGGAGAAGTTCGGGGTGGCTCCGGCGCAGATCGCAGGCTACCTGGCTTTGGTGGGCGATACCTCCGACAACATCCCCGGGGTGTCGGGAGTGGGGCCCAAGACTGCGGCCAAGTGGTTTGCCGATTATGGATCGCTCGAGGCGATCCTCGCGCATGCGGGGGACCTGCAGCCCGAGCGGTTCCGCCAGCCGGTGGCCGAGGCGGCCGAGAGGCTGCGCCTCAACCTGAAGCTGACCACGTTGGATCTTTCTCGACCGATCGTGCCGGCCGATGCGTTGGCACCGCAGCCGGATGCCTTGTTCCGCTTCTTGGAAGAGATGGAAATGTCAGGCACCCTCGCCGAAGCGCGCAATCGCTACGGAGAGCCGGAACTCTTCTAGCCTCC
>CAZWMF010000812.1:0-1687 GCA_964634535.1 uncultured Opitutaceae bacterium
ACACATCGTCTGACTCCTTGAAGGTCAGCGCCACGATCGTTTCAAGCGTCACCTTTCACGGAAATTCCAAGACGCAGACGATCACCGACCATCCGATCGACGCTGGTCAGACCTGGACGATCGCGAAGTTGGCGGCGGGCGACAAGGTTACGTTGACGGCGGCCGGCTTCGACCCGCTCGAACTCACGGCGCCCTGAACTAGCCGCCCGAAGCGGGCTGCGATTGGCCGTTTCGACGGCGACCTCGTCGGGTCGCCCCCGGGTCTTGGGAGCCCGTCAAGGAAGGGCTGCGCGGATGGCCTTTTCGGCCAGCGGACTCATGATCGCATAGCCCGCCGCGTTGGGATGGACGCCGTCCGCACTCAGGTCGGACCGCAATCCCCCGGAGGGATCGACCATCGCCGCATAATAGTTGATGTAGCCGAGGTGGTTGGTTGCGCAATAGCCTGCTATCCACTGGTTGAGCAGCCGAATTTTCGGCGCGGGTCGAAGGCCGCGTCGCCACGGAAAATCCAGGGCAGGGAGCACGGAGCAGAAGATTGGCCGGATGCCGTGGGCCTCGGCCAATTCCGCCATCGATTGGAGATTGTTCTCGATGGCTTCCAGCGTAGTCGAACCGCCGTTTTCGGCCAGATCGTTGGTGCCCGCCAGGATCACCACCAGGGCCGGCTGGAGCCCGATGACGTCCTGCCGAAAGCGGACCAGCATCTGGTCAGTGGTCTGTCCGCTGATTCCCCGGTTGAGGTATGATCGTTCCGGGAAGAATCGGCCGGTCGTCGACCAGAACTCCGTGATGGAATCTCCATAGAATACCACCCGCGCTTCCCCGGCCGCCGGGGGGGCCAGACGGGCGTTGGCTTCGCGGTATTTCGAAAGATAGGCGAATTCCCGCTCCCAGGCGGGCCGTTCCGCCGGGGGCTTGGCCGGGGGCGGCGTCTGGGCACGGAGGCCCAATGGAGCGAGGGTGATCAGGACAAGAAGTATCCGGGCGGGGAGTCGCATGAGCCGCAGCTTGAGCGGAATCGGGCCGGGCGTCACCGCGGAAATCGGCACCCGACTAACCCGGTCCGCGAACGCTCGGAAGTCGCGCGGGCCAAGCCACGGCGGCAGCTCGAGGCCGCTCGCGGACCGTAATGCAGCCGTATTCCATTCATCGCCATATAGTAGTCCGAATCTCCCGGTTTTTTGGCATTTGCTGGGCACGGCTCGATTGAGCTCCCATTCGGCGGTTTACGGGTCTAGCCTTTGTGGATAGCATGACCCCTGCGCTCCGAGTGCTGCAAGTCGCGGAATTTGAGCCGGCCGCGGCCGCAATATTTCAACGCCTGGCGGAGGCGGATTATGCGTGTTCGGTCCATCGCGTGGATTCCGAGGCGGCTCTGCGGGCGGCGCTGGCGGAAGGGGGATGGGATCTCGTGGTGGCCCGAGTCGGCGCCCAGCCGCTGGGAGCCGACGCCGCGCTCGCGGTCCTCCAGGCGACCGGATCGGACATCGCGTTCGTGACGATTTGCGACGAGGCCCAGGAGGCGGCCGGCGCGCGGTTAATGAAGGCCGGCGCGCGCGCCTACGTGACGTTGGATCGGCTCGCCCGGTTTGTGCCCATTGCGGAGCGCGAAATGCGCGAGGCCGAGTTCCGGCGGGAACGGCAGCGGGCCCAGCTGGCATTGCAGGAGAGCGAGGAGCGCTAT
>CAZWMF010000813.1:0-387 GCA_964634535.1 uncultured Opitutaceae bacterium
GAAATCCGGGTGAGCCAAGCCGACGGTCAGGCTCGGCAGCCTGGTCGAGGCGGCCTGCGGGTCGTTGAGCACGAGCTGCCCGGTGACGGTGCCGCGCTCGCTCTTGTGCGGGTAGTCCACGCCGCTGACCCAGTCATAGGGCCAGGCGGCCTTGACCTCTTTCGCCTTCGCCAGCGCATCGTTCCAAAGCGCATAGGCATTGTCGTGCCAAGTCTGCGGCACGGTGGGATTGCCCTGCGTCGCGGCCAGAGTGTCCAGCTCGGCGTCCGTCGCGTCTTTCGGGTTCTCCAGGGCGTTGAAATAGACGAAGATCGGCCCGATGACCTTCTTCCACTCCTGGCCGGCGAGCACGTTCAAGCCTGCGCCACCGGCATAGTGGCCGGAGGT
>CAZWMF010000813.1:397-1683 GCA_964634535.1 uncultured Opitutaceae bacterium
GTCCAGTAGTCCTGAATGGAGTTATTCGAGCCAAAGGACCAGGGGCCGATCAGATCCATCTTCTCGGCGCCGCCGCCGATATACTCGGTGCTCGGATTGATGAAATAGACACCCAGGTGGTCCTTCGTGCTGGAAAACCCCCAGGCCGGAAGCCGGTAGAGGATGGCGCTGTAGCTGTATTTGTGTTCGACCGAGTTCTTGTAGAGGCCCTCGCTCAGGATCTTCTGCTCCTTCGCGTGAATCACCACGCCGCTGCGCAGGTCTTGGGTCGTAGGCGCCAGCGTGTTGCGGTCGGCGTCGACGGAAAACCAGTTGAAGGTCGGATCGAGTTGGACGACAAACTGGCTCTCGGGCTCGCTCGCATTGGGATACGACGCCGGGTGGGAAAACTCGGCGTAAGTGTAAAACCCGCTTACGCCGCGCTCCAGCGTGTAGCGCAGTTCAATGTCCATCTTGCCGCTGTTCACCCCCTTGACGGCGACCTCCCCGCGTTCGCCGCCGTTCTTGGCCGGGTCGATTGTGACGGACGCGGTCACGGTGCCGGTCGGAGTCTGCTGCCAGGACGGGTTCGTGGTGCCGGCTGGCGTCGGCGGCGAATGGTAGGTGTCGGGCACCAGCCAGATCGACGGGCGCAGCGTTTCGACATTGCGATAGATGATCGACAAGAGGTCGCCGGTCTTCTTGTGGATCGTCACGTTGACGATGCCATTGTCCAACGTCCAAGTTTCGCCGTTGTCGGTCACGGTCACGGGCGCGTTGACCGCAGGCTTGGCGACGGCCGGCGCGGCTTCGTCGGCCGCAAGCGCCGATGCCGCCAAGGTCAGCGATCCAACCGCAGCCGCAAGCAGGCGACGCAAAACGGAAAACAGGGGTAAGTTCATGTGGTTCCTGATATTACTGCGCCCCCATCCCAGCGGGCTTTGGGGGGTTTGACGAACAAAGGTGGCACCGGGATGCGTAAAATCGGTGCGGCGCTTTTTCGCCCGGCCACTTTCAAAGGCCTTCGCCCGCAGGCTGGACGAGGCGCTCGCCGGGGAATGAAACCCTACGCCGACACGAATTTCTTCACTCGGCTGTACTTGCCGCTGCCCGGCAGAGAAAAGGCCGATCGGCTGCTCGAATCCTCCCGGCACGGTTCAGCGGTTCCAGTGATCTGGCTCCATCGGATGGAGCTTCTGAACGCATTTGAACTCTCCGTCTGGCTGGGAAGACAAGGCGAGCATCCTGCCGTGAGCAGCCAACAGGCCGCGGTCGCCCTGGCCGCCGTCCGGGATGACTTGGAAGCG
>CAZWMF010000814.1:0-1081 GCA_964634535.1 uncultured Opitutaceae bacterium
CTGCGCCGCCATCCCGCGTAGCTGGGGTGCGCCCCATCCGCATCGAAGTGCCTCGCACCGGGCAGGCCTTCACTTTCACCAAGGTCCTCAACGCCAACCGGGAGTCCCTGACGATTACCGCCTCCACCATGCGCGTGAAAGTATATCACACCGAGCAAATGATTTTGCAGGTGACCGGTTTCCTGGCCGGTTTGCTCCTTCTCTGGTGGATGGCTTCGCGGCCCTCCCCCAGCAGCCTGGGGATGGCCCTCGCCGCTCTCCTGATCCTCTGGTCGGTGGCTCGCCAGCTCGCCATGTGGCGTCTCTTGCATCTCGGGCTGATTGTCGCCGCTCCGGTCCTCCTGGTTGGCCTGATTGGCTGGATTGGCTGGAGGCTCTGGCGGCGCCGGAAGTCCGCCCAGCCCCCCGCGCCCCCGTCGCCGCCCCCGCTCATGAGCCCGGCCTCGGGCCCCTTGCCCGGCGCCGGCGCGGCCGCCGCGATCGCCGTCGTCGCCTTCGTCCTTGCCTTTTCCGCCTCCGCCCAGGACCCGGCGCCCGCGGCCATTTCCAACGCCGTGTCCATCCTCTCCGCCAGCTATTCGGGGACCGTGGCCGACAAGGTCGCCCAATTCGATGCCACCCTCCAAATCACCACCTCCGCCACCAACCAGTTCGTGCCCCTCTTCGGCCCCGACGTCGCCGTCCAATCCTTCTCCGCCCAGGGCGATGCCCGGCTGGTGCTCGAAGGGCATGCCGTCGGCGTCCGAGTGCCTCAGAACGCAACCGTGAACCTCCAGTTCAAGCTCCTGTCGAAGCTCGGCGGCGATGTGACCCGCCGGCAGCTCGCCTTCGGCATCCCGCCCGCCCTCGCCAGCCGGGTCAATCTCGTCATCGATGAGCCCGAGGCCGACGTCGAGTTCCCCACCGCCGTGGCCTTCGAGCGAGTGAGCACCAACCAGCAGACGCGCATCCAGGCGGTGCTGGGCTCCGCCGAGCGCATTGAGTTGAACTGGACTCCTCGCGTGAAGCGCGCCGCCGAGATCGCGGCCACCGTTTTTGTTCAAAACACCGCGCTGGTCGCCGTCGGCGGGGGAGTGATCAA
>CAZWMF010000814.1:1091-1673 GCA_964634535.1 uncultured Opitutaceae bacterium
CACGCTCGATTATCAGATCAGCCAGGGCGAGCTCAAACAGGCCCGCGTCCAAATCCCCGCCGGCCGCCGCCTCCTCCGGGTCGAGGGCGACTCCATCCGCACCTGGGAAATCAACGGCGCCACCCTGGTGGTCGAACTGGTGAAGGGCGTCTCCTCGGCCTACAAGCTCGAACTCGAAACCGAGGAGCCCCTCGGCAAGTTGCCGGCGTCCGTTCGAGTCGAAATCCCCCGCGCGCTCGACGTCAAACGCGAGACCGGCCTGGTGGCCTTGCGCGGCACCGAGGAAATCGCCCTCACGATCGAGAAATCGGGCGACCTGCAGCGCGTCGATTCCGACGAATTCCATCGCGCCGCCCCGGGGCTGGCCGACGGCGTAGCCAACGCCTTCCGCTTCCTGAACCCGGAGTTCATGCTGAGCGTCCGCGCGGAGCCGATCGTGGCGCGCATTGAAGTGGTCGCGCGAAATACCATCCGGATTTCCCCGGAGGCTATCCGCCTGGGCGCCACCCTCGATTACACCATCAAGGGTGCGGGCATCTTCGCTCTCCGGTTGGCCCTGCCCGCGGACTACCGGCTCGAGGA
>CAZWMF010000815.1:0-1670 GCA_964634535.1 uncultured Opitutaceae bacterium
ATGGTGCTCTCACCTGAAATGAAAGAAAAGGCCCACAGCGCTTACCGCCGGCGTTTCCCGAAAATCGCCGAAGCTTGGAAGGGCCTCGAAACCGCTGCGCGTACCGCAATGCGCAACATCGGAACGACCTACGCCTTCAACGGAGTTCATTACCACTACGACGGCTGGTGGTTGGTGTGCGTTCTTCCGAGCGGACGGCCCTTCTACTACCCGAACGCACGATTGCAGCCCGGCAAATACGACGACGAGATCATATACGAAGGGTGGATGCGCATCGATGGGCGGCCGGCGGGCTGGGGCGACGTGCGGACGTGGGGCGGCTCGCTCCTCGAAAACGTGACCCAAGCGGCGTGCCGCGACATCATGGAAGATGACAAGCAGGAGATTGAGGCGATCCCCGGCTGGGAAGTCCTGCTCACCGTCTACGATGAGATCGTCTGCGGTGTGTCGGACGGCCAAGCCGACGCCGTCGAGCATATGAAGCGGATCATGTCGCAACCGCCGGCGTGGCTCCCCGCGATGCCGTGCGGCGCCAGCGTGTTCGAGGCAATGAGATATCGAAAGGACTAAGGGAATGGAAAAAAACAAAGAGATTTACCTGGGTGACGGTCTCTACGCCTCTTTCGACGGCTGGCAAATAAACCTTCGCGCCCCGCGGGACAAAGACGACCATTTCGTCAGTTTGGAACCGGAGGTTTTCGATAGCTTGGTTAGATTTGCACGAGAAGTTAACATCAAATACGACGTCAAACATTTCAATTTGACATGACCTCTCACGAAGGCCACTACAGGTTTCATTGCGAGCCCGCCGCGACGGTGGTGCGCGCGCTGGGCGGGGTGCGCCGCGCCGCCCGATTGATCGGGGTTTCCGCCGAAACATGCAGCCAGTGGAACCGCCCGGCCGATCGCCGCGGCACCGGCGGGTTCGTGCCTCCGCGTTTCTGGGCGACGATCCTCAGCGTTGCGAAGACGGAGAGTGCGTCCGAAATCACGGAAGGATTGCTGGCCGGCGGAAAGAGGGAGAAACCCGACGTGGGATCGATGAGCCGGCGCAAGGGCGCGCTGTTCGAACTCCAGGTCGCCAAAGACCTCAAGGCGCTGGGTTTCGACGCGCGCAAGATCCCGCTGTCGGGCGCCGCGGCCGGCTACCCCGGCGACGTGGAGGTGCTCGACACGCCGACCGGGCGTTGGGTTCTTCAATGCAAGATTTCCGCAACGGCCGGCGGGCGTCATAGCGTGCTGCGCATGCTGCACGAGGTGGTGATAGGCAGGGTGAGCGCCGCGGGCAAGAACCTTGTCGCGATGCACCTCGCGCAGTTCGCACAGGTGCTGCGTGGCGAGAAGATACGCGTCGCCAACATGCCGGCGATCGCCGTGCCGGGAAAGACGATTCTCGACCACCTGAAGGGCCACGACGCACTGGTGTTCCGACGCAGTGGCTCGACCGACTGGATGGCGATCATGACGGCGGAGAGGTTTGAGAAGTGACCCGCGCCCTACGGCCCTTATTGATCCGCCCGACGGCCCTAGCAGAGACGATCTCGCGAGACTGCGAGTAGCAATGGAGACGGACAGATGAGAGGTATCGCGATGGCCATTCTATTCGTTGGCGCGGCGTGCGGTCGTATTCCTCCAGACAGCGTCGCCGCCGCTGCTCACGATATGGTTGC
>CAZWMF010000816.1:0-1668 GCA_964634535.1 uncultured Opitutaceae bacterium
CCCAGCCGACGCCGGCCAGCGTCGAGCAGATTCACGAGGCGATCGACCCCGGCTGCTGCGACCGGGTGACGGTATATCGCGGGATCGCCGCGTTCGAGGAAATCCGCCTGGTGCGGCGCGCCTGCCTGGCCGACGGGGCCAACCGGTATGCGATCGACCCGGGCGGCGAACCGGCCCGCTACCATGTGGTTTGCCGAGCGACCCAGCGGATCGACGAGATCGATCCCGACGCCTCGGGCGAACTGGCCCGAGCCCTGCGGCGGGTCGAAGACCGGCTCCGGGCCCGCGGCTACGTCGACGTCGGACACCGCGTGGAATTCGTCGGGACGGCACCGACCGCCCTCAGCGATGTCCGCGCTCAAAGCGGATCCGCGGATCCAGCCAAACCAGCATGAGATCGCTGACGATCGTGCCGAGCACGCCGAGAACGCTCAGCAGCATCAGGATCGATCCGGCCAGATAGACGTCTTCGGCCATCAGGGCGTCGAGCAGGGTCGGGCCAATCATTGGCAGGCTGAGCACCATCGCCACGATGGTGCCGCCGGACAGCAACGCGGGGAAGATCCCGCCTATTTCCGACACCAAGGGATTCAGGGCGAGGCGAACCGGGTACCGGCACAGCAGCCGCAGCGGGCGCACCCCCTTGGCCCGGGCCGTCACGACATACGGCTTCTTCAGTTCGTCGAGAACGTTCGCGCGCACGACCCGCGCCATTCCCGCCACGGCGCCGGCTCCGAGCACAAAGATGGGGAGCCAGAGGTGGCGGACCAAGTCGGCGATCTTGCCGAGCGTCCAGCCCGGCATCATCCCGTTTTCGGGCGAGAATAATCCGTCCACGCGCCAGCCGAGCCATTTCCTGGCCAGGTACATGACGACCAAAGCGAGCAGGAACGACGGCACGGACAGGCTGAGGAACCCCAGCAGCGCGAGCGCGTTTTCGCGCAGGGATCCGGCCCGGACGGCCGAGTAAACGCCCAGCGGCAGGGCGAGAATCCAGACGAACAGCAGCGTCCCGACGGTGACGACGATCGTCAGACGCAGGCGTTCGCCGATCACCTCATTGACCGGACGCTCGTATTCCATCGAGCGGCCCAGATTGCCCTCGAGCAACCCCTCGTCCTCGGGCCGAAACGTCCGAAACCACTCCAGACCCAACCAGCGCGCATAGCGCGTGACCGCCGGTTCATCCAGGTGAAAGTTCTTCCTTAAGTCATTTGCCATCTGATCATTACTTGGTGTGCCTTGCATCTCCAAGTACAGGATCCGCGTGTCGGCATAGTCGCCCGGAGGCCATTGCACCATCGTGAAAATGACGACCGACACCGCCCCGAGCGTCGGGATCGAGATCAACAGTCGCCGACGCACAAAGGGATACCGGATCGCGGCAAAGACGAGGCCGCAGGCGCCCGCCCACCAGACCAGGCGGGTCCCAATCCAGGACCGGCCGGGCGCGCTGCCGCCGGCCGATAGGGCATCCGGAGCCGGTGTAATGTGGAGGATGGACCGCCGGGTCTCGGCCGTCACGCCGCTTGGCGAACTGGGATGATCCCAAAAATAGGTTTCGATCCCGGCGTTGGCCGGCGTGAGAAAAGTAGCCCCATAGAGGGCCATGCGCGGCACATTGCGGAAGCCGTCCTTGACCACCACGAGCTGCGGCGGCGACGTGCA
>CAZWMF010000817.1:0-1664 GCA_964634535.1 uncultured Opitutaceae bacterium
ATGTCTCGCCGGATTTCGTCCTGCACGCGGTGTCGTTTTTCATTCTGCCGATCCTGGCGGCCCACGACCGGAACCGGTGGGAGGTTTTTTGCTATTCCAACGCCCGAGTCGCGGATGCCGTCACGGGTCGCATTCGGGGACTGGCCGAGCATTGGCGGGACATCGCGCGGCTGAGCGACGACGCAGCCGCCGAACTGATCCGCCGCGACGGCCTCGATGTTCTGATCGATTTGGCCGGCCACACCGCGCATAACCGCCTGCTGGTGTTCGCCCGGCGGCCGGCGCCGGTGCAGGCGACCTGGCTCGGCTATCCCAACACGACCGGTTTGCCGCAGATCGACTACCGCTTGACTGATGCCGTGAGCGATCCGCCCGGGACGACCGAGGCCTGGCACAGCGAAAAACTGTGGCGGCTGCCCGGACCGTTTCTCTGTTATGAACCGCCCGCGGTCGCGCCGGCCGTCAACGCTCTGCCGGCCGACCCGGCCGACGGCGTGACGTTCGCCTGTTTCAATAATCTGGCCAAAATCAATCCCGAGTTGGTCGGCCTGTGGGCCCGCCTGCTGCGGGACGTGCCCGGCTCGCGGCTCCTGCTCAAATCGCCGGGCTTGGCCGATCCGCCGACGGTGGCGGCGGTGCGCGCGCGCTTCGCGGCCGCGGGTGTCGCCGGCGACCGGATCGGCTGCGACGGCACCCGGCTATCGGTCGCCGATCACCTCGGCCTGTATCGCGGAGTCGATGTGGCGCTGGACGCCCATCCCTACAATGGCACGACCACTACCTGCGAGGCCCTGTTGATGGGCGTGCCGGTCGTGACGCTCGCCGGCCAGGTGCACGCGGCGCGGGTGGGGGCGAGTCTATTGACCCATTTGGGCCGGTCCGAGTGGATCGCGGCCACGGCCGACGCCTATGTCGAAATCGCGCGGGGCCTGGCGGGCGACCGGAGCCGCTTGGGAGCGATCCGCGCCGAACTGCGGGCGCAATTGCTGCGCAGTCCGCTTTGCGACGCGGTTGGATTTACGCGGCGGCTGGAATCGGCCTATTCGGGCATGCTGGCGCAGCCGTCGGCTGAGCGCGCCGGCGGATTCGGCCGGGTGGCCGGACCAACCGCATGCGGCAAGTCTGTCGCCTAGCGCCACTCGCGCTCGGGGAAAGCGCGCTGGGTTCACCGGTTTTTCGGGGGATGCACGCCAGGCGGGCGTCCGACCAAAAAAAGCGAAGGCCCCGGACGAGCCGGGGCCTTGCTGGACCTGATTTAACCTTGCTGACTGGGCCACAAGGCCGGCGTGGACCTCCGCTGCGGTGGATTCTTTTCCGCGGTGCCCCGGCCGCCGCGGAGGCGGCCAGGGATGGGCGAATTAGAAATACCGCGGCGTCGATTAGCCGGTAATGAGCTTCAGTGCGATCTGCGAACTCTGGTTGGCCTGCGTCAACATGGACGCGCCCGCTTGCACGAGCACATTCCACTTGGCCAGGTTCGTGGTCTCCTGGGCCACGTCGACGTCCTTGATCGAGCTGTTGGCGGCCTGCAGATTCGTCTCGTTGGTCGTCAGCAGCGTGCTGGCGAAGTTGAGGCGGCTCTGTTCGGCGCCGTTTACCGCGCGCATGGTCGCGACGTTCTGGATCGCGTTGGTGATGTCCGACAGTTGGACCGAGGCCAGGGT
>CAZWMF010000818.1:0-1657 GCA_964634535.1 uncultured Opitutaceae bacterium
CAACGCAACTATTCGCAAAATTACGAGCACTGGAGTGGTGACGACCCTGGCCGGATTGGCCGACTGGACGGGTGGCGTCGAACCGTGGAGCGTTGCCGAGAACGACGGGATTGGTTCAGCGGACGGAGTGGGCAGCGCAGCGCGGTTCAGTTTCCCCGTGGGAATTGCCGTCGACGGCTCGGGTATTCTCTTTGTGGCGGATGCGGAAAACAACACCATCCGTGCCGGCGTGCCGGTTCCCGAAATTGGGCCGGTGATTCAAGTCCAACCAATTTCGCAGTCGATTGCGACGGGCAGTTCGGTCGTTTTCAGCGTGGTTACCAGCGGCGCGTCCACCTATCAGTGGGATTTCAACGGACTTCCGATTTCGGGAGCCACCGATTCGTACCTCGTGGTGAATGGCGCAGCAGCGGCGAACGCCGGCAGTTACACCTGCACGGCGACGAACTCCTTTGGCGCGGCCACGAGTGGGGTCGCGATTCTGAATGTGGTGACAAGTCTGGACCCGGGTCGATTGATCAACCTATCCGTCAACTCCGTCGCGGGCGGCGGTGATCAAATCCTCACCATGGGCTTCGTTATCGGCGGCGCCGGAACTTCGGGATCGCCGCCGCTGCTCATCCGTGCCATCGGCCCAGAGTTGGTTTCATTTGGGGTATCCGGCGTGATGCCCGATCCCCAGTTGACCATCTTCGACAACACCCGGAACGTCGTGGCCGCCAATGCGGGCTGGGCCGGCACCGCGATTAACCAGGCCGCGGTGGCCGCTGCCGATACCGCAACCGGCGCTTTTGCCCTGACCGATCCGACCAGCAAGGACTCGGCGACAGTCGTAACTCTGCCGACGAGCTCGGGATATACCGTTCAGGTAAGCAGCGCGTCTGGTAAGACCGGAACAACGCTGGCCGAGATTTACGATGACACGCCGACCGGGACCTACATGGAGACCGCGCCACGGTTGATCAACCTTTCCTGCCGTACCCAGGTTGGGGCCGGCGGCAGCTTGACCGCGGGATTCTTCATCGGCGGAAACACCGCCAAGACCGTCTTGATCCGTGCGAGCGGCCCAGCGCTCACGGCCTTCGGCGTGTCGGGCGCGATGCCCGATCCCCAACTGGCCGTGTACAACGCGAGCCAGACCGTAATCGCCTCTGACGCCGGCTGGGGCGGCGATCCCGAAATCGCGGCGGAAGCCGCCGCCGTCTACGCTTTTGCCTTTACCGACCCAATGAGCAAGGACTCGGCCGTGCTTCTGACCCTGCCGCCGGGTGGCTATACGGCTCAGGCATCGAGCGTTAGCGGGGTCGCCGGCAATGTTCTCATTGAAGTCTACGAAGTCCCTTGATTTTTCGCGTGGAGCTTGAGGGCGAAATGTTCCGATCGCCGGGCCGGATGCAACGGGTTCGCATCCAACGAGCTTGCGGAAGCTGATGAGACCGCTTCAGGATCCTAAATGGATTACGGTCTTTCGGGCGCGATCCTCGTCCCCACTTGGTTAGAGATGCTTATTTGCGAACGCACGACCGGAACCGGACTTGAGATAGCGCTCAAACCGGAATGCGCGTCGGCGGTCGGCGAAGGCAGTCGCCGTTCTTAGTGACCAGGGCCGAAGCGACGAGGTATAGGATCCGGCGCCGCTGTTGTGCTCGTTCAGGCG
>CAZWMF010000819.1:0-1656 GCA_964634535.1 uncultured Opitutaceae bacterium
CATTTGTTGGAAGGAAGACCATGAGGGCCAAGCCCATCCTCGGACTGACGATGGGCGACCCGGCCGGTGTCGGCCCGGAGCTTTGCGCGCGGGCCTTGCGTGAGGGCTCCGTGTTATCGGCCTGCGTGCCAGTTCTGTTCGGAGACGCCGGCGTGATGAAACGCCTCGCCAAGGCTGGATTGACGGTTCCCGATTGCCGCACGGTTTCGGTGGCGGAATGGGAGAAGGGGGGGGCGATTCCCGGGCCGCTGATGGTTGACTGCGCCGCGATGGATGCCGACGTGCTCCGGGTCGGAGCCGTCGCCGCCGCCTGCGGCCGGGCAGCATTCGCCTGTATCGAACACGCCATTCGCGCGGCAATGGCCGGACGAATCGCCGGCGTCGTTACGGCGCCGATTCACAAGGAAGCGTTGCGGCTGGCCGGCATATCCCATCCCGGTCACACGGAGATTTTCACGACGATCACGGGCGCAAAACGCAGTTGCATGATGCTGCGCTCCGACGCGCTGACCGTCAGCATGGTGACGACGCACGTCGGTTATGCCGAGGTGCCCCGCAAGCTCTCGGTCGAGCGGATCCTCGACGTCATCGAACTGACCGACGAAGCGATGCGCCGGCTGCTGGATCGCGCGCCGCGCCTCGGCGTCTGCGGATTGAATCCACACGCGGGCGAGCACGGACTGTTTGGCCAGCGCGAAGAGGAACAGTTCATCGAGCCGGCGGTGCGGCGGGCGAAGGAGAAGGGCCTCGCGGTGGAAGGTCCGTTGCCGCCGGACGCCGCGTTCACGCCAGCCCAACGCGAGCGGCTCGACGCGATTGTCACGATGTATCACGATCAGGGACATATTCCGTTCAAGATGCTGGCGTTCGACACCGGCGTGGACGTCACGCTCGGCCTGCCGATTGTCCGTACGTCGGTCGATCACGGTACGGCGTTCGACATCGCCTGGAAAGGCCTGGCCGATCCGCAAAGCTTGTATGCGGCGATCCGCGTGGCGGTCGAGCTGGCATCCGGACAACAAGCGCAGGCCAGAGCCACATGATTGGTGTGATTGCCGACGATCTGACCGGGGCGGCCGAGATCGGCGCCGTGGGCGTACGCCACGGGTTGCGAGCCGAGGTTATCACGAAAGGCAAACCGAGCGGGGCGGCGGATTTGGTCTGCATCGACACCGACTCCCGCGGTTGCTGCTCCGAAGAAGCCCGCGAGCGGGCGGCAGCGGCTGCCCGCCGGCTGCGCAAATCCGGAGCGAGTTGGATCTACAAAAAGGTGGACTCGGTCTTGCGCGGCCCGATCGTGGCGGAACTGGAAGGCGTGATGAATGCGCTTCGCCTGAGCCGCGCCCTGCTGGTGCCGGCGAATCCTTCGGCGGGCCGCGTGATTCGTGGCGGCCGGTATTTCATTTCCGGAAAGTCGATTCACAAGACGGAATTCGCCCGCGACCCGGAACATCCCCGTCGTTCCCCGGAAGTCCGCCGGTTGCTGGGGGCTTCGAAGTTGTTTCCGGTTCGCGTCCGCGGTGTGCGTGATTCGTTCCCCGAGAGCGGTATTATCGTGGGCGAAGCCGGATCGGCGGGCGACCTCCGTCAATGGGCGGGCCGACGTACCGCCGAAATCCTGGCAGTGGGCGGCGCTGAATTCTTTGCCGCACTGCT
>CAZWMF010000820.1:0-1646 GCA_964634535.1 uncultured Opitutaceae bacterium
AGACCGGCGTGGCAAAGTCGCCCTTCATGCAAAAAACCTCCGACATCAATGTGGTCGAGACCAGGACGCTGCCCAGCCCGGCGGCCCTCCTGGAGGAGCTGCCCAAGAGCGACGTCCAGGCCGAGTTCGTCAGCCGCTCCCGGCGGGAGATCCACCGCATCATCTTCGGCGATGACGGCCGCCGGCTGCTGATTGTCGGCCCCTGCTCGATCCACGATGTCGTGGCCGGCCGCGAGTACGCCCGGCGCCTGGCCGGGCTCGCCCGGGAGGTCTCCGACCGGATCCTGATCCTCATGCGGGTCTATTTCGAAAAGCCGCGCACCACCATCGGCTGGAAGGGGCTGATCATGGACCCCCACCTCGACGGCTCGCACGACCTGGCGGGCGGACTGCGCCTGGCCCGCACCTTCCTGCGGGATGTGCTCGACCTGGGGCTGCCGACCGCGACCGAGCTCCTCGATCCGATCACTCCGCAGTACATCGCCGATCTGGTCTGCTGGTCGGCGATCGGCGCGCGCACCGCCGAATCGCAGACCCACCGCCAGATGGCCTCCGGCCTGTCGATGCCGATCGGATTCAAGAACGGCACGGACGGCGCCATCCAAACGGCGACGAATGCGATCCAAGCCGCGGCCGAGCGCCATACGTTTCTGGGCATCAATCTGGAGGGCGCCGCCTCGGCCATCGTGACTCGGGGCAATGCCCACTGCCACGTGGTGCTGCGGGGCGGATCCTCCGGCCCAAACTATTCGCCGGAGCACATTGCCCAGGCGGAGAACCTCCTCGGCAAATCCGGCCTGCCCAAGGCGGTTCTGGTGGACTGCTCGCACGGCAACTCGCTCAAGCAACCCGAACGCCAGCCGGAGGTCCTGCGCGAATTGCTTAGGCAAATCGCAGCGGGCAATCGATCGATCATCGGAGCGATGGTCGAAAGCAACCTGGTCGCCGGCGCCCAGGCCTTGCCCCAAACCAAGACGCCGCTGCGCTACGGGGTGTCGATCACCGACGGGTGTATCGGATGGGAAACCACCGAGGCACTCGTGCGAGAAACACATACATCTCTGGGTTCGAGATTTACATAATTCGGACAATTAGACGGCAGCGCGCGGCAAGTCGCCGGCCTAAATACCCATCGCCCGCGGATTTCCCGCGTGAGTTTGGAACGCGACTGAACTAGAGTGCCCCTTTCAATCGTTTAAAAACCTCCTATGAAATCCCCGATTCGTGTCGCAGTTACCGGCGCCGCCGGAAATATCGGCTATGCCCTCGTCTTCCGGATCGCCTCCGGCTCGATGTTTGGCCCCGACCAGCCGGTCATCCTCCATCTGATCGAAATCGAACCGGCCCTGCCGGCGCTCAACGGCGTGGTCATGGAACTTCAGGACTGCGCGTTCCCGCTGCTGCAGGGCATCGTGCCCACGGCCTCGCTGGAAGAGGGTTTCCGCGCCGTCAATTGGGCCCTGCTTGTCGGCTCGGTGCCACGCAAGGCGGGCATGGAGCGCAAGGACCTGCTCGGCATCAACGGCAAGATTTTCACGGGCCAGGGCCACGCGATCGCCAAACACGCGGCCGCGGATGTGCGGGTGCTGGTGGTGGGCAATCCCTGCAACACCAACTGCCTGATCGCTTCGAGCAATGCCCCGGCC
>CAZWMF010000821.1:0-1645 GCA_964634535.1 uncultured Opitutaceae bacterium
TCCAGGACCGTGATCGCCATCACGTGAACGTTGCCCCGCTTGAATACCGTGGCGAGTTCGTGCAGCCGGCCCACCCGGTTCTCGGTGAAAACGGAGAATTGCTTTACGGGGTCCAGGGGCCGGGTCGGCGTCGCATCCATGGCCATGGCTTAAGGTCGTCCCAATATGCGCATAATCGTCATCCGGTCAACGGCATGCAGTACGGGATGGCCAAGCGGGCAATCGCCTTCATGATGGGCGACGCGTGAACGCCCCGCTTCCCGCCCACCTTGCCGCCGCCCAAGCGCGGGCTCAGGCCGGCGCCCGCCTGGCGCTGCGCGGGCTCGCGCTCAACGCCATCCTCGCCGGCCTCAAGTTTGCGGGCGGGATTTTCGGGCACACCTATGCGCTAATCGCGGACGGCGCGGAGTCGCTGCTCGACGTGTTTGCCTCGCTGCTCGTGTGCATCGGCCTGCGCGTCGCCGCTCGTCCGCCCGACGAGGACCATCCGTTCGGCCACGGCCGGGCGGAGCCGCTGGCCGCGGTCGGCGGCGCCGGACTCGTGTTTCTAACCGCCGGGTTCGTGGCCTGGCACGCCCTCCAGGAGATCCTGCATCCCCACGGCAAACCGCATTGGGCGACGCTGATTTTGCTGCCGTTCATCGTCATCGCCAAAGTCTGGCTGTCGCGGCGGTTCAAGCGGCAGGCCGAGGAGCACGTGGCGCGCAGCACCGCGCTGGGGGTGGAAGCCTTGCACCACTGGACCGATGCGATCACCTCCGCCGCCGCCTTCGTCGGCATCGCGATCGCCGTGTTCGGCGGACCGCGCACGACGGGCGCCGACAGTTGGGCCGCCCTGTTCGCCTGCGTGGTCGTCATCTTCAATGGATTGGGCATGATCACGCGGGCCAGCGGCGAGATCATGGACGAAGCCGCGCCCGCCGCCGTCACCGCCTCCGTGCGGGCGATCGCCGCCGCCGTGCCGGGCGTGAGCGAGATCGACAAGTGCCGGGTGCGCAAGAGCGGCACGAGTCACTTGGTCGACATCCATGTGCGGGTGGACGGCCGGTTGTCCGTGCGCGCCGGCCACGACATCGCGCACGCCGTCAAGGACGCCTTGCTCTCCTCGGCCCTGGAGGTGACCGACGTTTCCGTGCACATCGAGCCTACCCGCTAGAGAATGTCTGCAAACATTCCCTAGCTCGACCGCCTGCAAATTAGAGACAGACCCTCACAATTTCTGCGCAGCAAAGTCCGACGCGAGGGTTTACATTGCCGGTTACCCACGGCGGGCGGATTCGCTTCCCGCCGGGCGAATGCAGCACTAAATCCATGAAGAAGCGTAACGTGTCCATCCCGCTCTGTGATAACCGGCATCTGATCCAATGGGTCGAGAAAATGGTCGAGCTTTGCCAGCCGGCGTCGGTCCACTGGGTGGACGGTTCGGAGGAGGAGAACCAGAAGCTGTGCGATCAATTGGTCGAGGCCGGGACCTTCATCAAGCTGAACGAGAAGCTCTGGCCGGGCTGCTACTATTCCCGGTCGGATCCGAGCGACGTGGCCCGGGTCGAGGACCGCACGTACATCTGTTCGCTGTCCAAGGAAGCCGCCGGACCGACCAACAACTGGATCGAGCCGTTCGAGATGCGCACGAAGTTGAAGGGGC
>CAZWMF010000822.1:0-1641 GCA_964634535.1 uncultured Opitutaceae bacterium
CTTCCTCCACCGTCTCCGCCCGACGGTCAAATCAGGTCCACAAGGAATGTTCAGCGCCCATGTCTTCCGACGCTTTGCCGACCACCCGGCCCTGGCCGACAATTCGCCGGTGATTGTCCTCATGAACAAGGCCCACCACGGTCGGCGTCAAGACATCAGGGCCGCCGACGTAGCACAGTGTGCGGACGATCTGAAGGAATTGCTCGAGCTCGTCGAGCAAATGTATGAGGAATGCTACCGTTGGCGACGAAGGGACGCCCCGAAGGACCAAGCTACGCTCAAAGCGCCTCTGGCGCTCGTTCCAATGACCGCGCCTGCCCTAAATGCGCTGATCTGCCCGGATCTGGCGGCATTCACTCAGCACGCTCCATACGGCCAGTCACAATCGCCACACGAGCCTCATCTTCTCGACGGATCGGTTGCCTATTATCTACGGCGGGACAACTTTGGGTTCGCAGCGCCAGCTGGCGCACTTGCCCTCGCGGAAGCCGTTCCGGGCCCAGCGGCGGACCGGCGGCTCGTGATCGCCCGCCATGGCAACTCGGTATACGCGCGTCGCCTGCTCCGTGGCGCGAACACAAACGTCATTGCCCTCACGGCGGACATCCCCGACCCAAGAACGAAGACCCCAAAGACGGTTTTTCTCCCCGAGGGGGAGGTCGCCGTCCATCAGGTGGTCGGAATTATCTTCGACCACACAATCGCCGTTGGGATGGGTCAGGACGAAGCGGTGCAGGTCGACGCGGGCGACGTCTTGAAGCGGATCGAGATCGCTTTTCGTGTCACTGATGACAGCGCGGTCCCGCTTGCGCTCGAAAAGCAAGTTGTGCTTGGCGGCACCAAGATCGAACTTACTGATTTGGGTCGCCATAAAGGCGCGCTCGTCGCGCTCGCACTTGACGACGGGTCAAGTATCTTCAAACGCGTTGGCGACACCCTCCCGGGCGAACTGCATCATCTTCGGCAATTCGAAAGCATCGGAGGCCTTGGCTCGTCCGAGGTTCTCTCCGTGGGCAAGGCCCACAAGGGGCTTCATGCAGTCACTAGCGCGCGCCTCATTATCGGGGTGCTGTATCACGGTTAATCAAGGGTCGCCAAAGGGCAGTTCCGAATTCAAGATTGGTCCTGAAAAATGTTAGATCCCTATCGGGACCGCCCCGGTGGTTGAGGCGAGATTCGGCGCAGTTTTGTCGACCGGGGCGGTTTCGATAGGGCCGTTTGGAGTAAGTCGCTGGCGCGACGGGCGCGGTGATCTACCTATGGGATTTCAATGGGCGGCAGATGATCTGGAGTGTGGCGCAGGGTCGGGGGCGAGGGTTCGCGGAGCGCGGACTCCAGTTTCATGGGTGAATGCAGATCCATTTTGTATGTTCGGATGGCTTCTGCGCCTCGGCCCGGATATCGTTCATCGCCTTGCATAGCCGGTCGATTGTATAGCGGCCTGTGGTGAGCCCCTCATTGCCCACGACAATTCCCGCAATGAAGTCTTTATGGACCGCGACAGCCCGCAGTGCCTCAGCCCGCAGGCTCTCCCGGCTGGGCAGCACAGGAGACTCAGCCGGGAAGTAACCGGTCGGAGCGTAGGCAATCCACCGTTCACCTCCGGGAACTGCGGGCGGCATCGCCGACGCCGCCCGCGAA
>CAZWMF010000823.1:0-1636 GCA_964634535.1 uncultured Opitutaceae bacterium
TAACCGTCGGGATGCACCATATTAAATGCCAGTCCGCTGCGCTGGGAACTCGGCCTTCGTAAATTTCTTATTCGTAGGATTCTAGGGTAACTAATTTCATTCTCATGAGGCCGGATAACCGGCGACGAAGTGTAAAATCGTAAAAAAACCCGACGAAATTACCGGCTTCGGAACAATGGGCCGAGCAAATGGGCCGGGAAATTCAGGGCTGATTGCCGTATCCGAAGAGACAATTCTTGCGGGAATTGACGCTTTCCTACGGTGGGGCAGAATCGACGGGTGAGCATTTCGAGCCCGCCCGTCGCCGATTCGGAAGTGGTGATCTTCACCGACGGCGCCTGCGAGAACAACCCGGGGCGCGGTGGCTGGGCCGCCATCCTCATCTCTGGCCAAAACCGGAAGACGTTGTCCGGCGGCTACCGCGAAACCACCAACAACCGGATGGAACTGCGGGCGGCCATCGAGGGATTGAAGGCTCTGCGCAAATCCGGATATTCCGTGCGCATTGTGACGGACTCCCGCTATGTGTCGGAGGCCGTTGAGCAGGGTTGGCTCGAAAAGTGGGCCGCGCGCGGCTACCGTAAGGCGAGCGGCTTCCGTGAAAATGCCGACCTTTGGATCGAACTGCGCCAGCTGCTCAATCAACAGACGGTTTGCTTCGAGTGGATCGAAGGCCACGCGGGTCACCCGGAAAACGAAGCGTGCGATCGCTTGGCGGTGGAAGCGCGTCGACAGGAAGAACTCGCCGCAGACACTGGATATGAATCTCCTGAATCGGTCCTGGCGACGCTTGGCCTAACGCTGCTCTAGCCCGGAAATTCCTTGAAAATTGACCAAATCTCGTCCGAAGGACTCCGCGATGCTAACGATATACATTTACGCAAAATGCTCCACCTGCCGGGCGGCGGTCGCCTGGCTCAAGGACCACGGGATCGAATTTTCCGAGCGGCCCATCCGCGAGACCCCGCCGTCCGCTGCGGAGCTGGCCACCGTTCTTCAGGCGCAGGGCGGCAATCTCCGCCGACTTTTCAATACCTCCAGCCAGGACTACCGGGATCTGGGGATTTCGGGTCGAATCGACGCACTCTCGCCCGCGGCGGCGTTCGCCTTGATGGCAAAGAATGGCAATCTGGTCCGGCGCCCGTTCGTGATCGGCCCCGGCGTGGCCCTCACGGGTTTTGACCAAGTCCAGTGGGCCGCGGCGTTCGGCCGGCGTTGAACGCGGGCGCGGCGCCGAAGCCGACGAGTGTCGCCCACCGGAGTCGCCCGGTCATCGGGCGGTCACTGGAGCCGGAAGCCGGGGGCGAATTCGATCACAAACTTGCCCGCCTCGGTTGTGCTGATCGGCGTGCCTAGATAGTTCAGGCCGCTGATTTCGACATTCTCGATGGGATGCGACCCGTCGAAGCCCGCGACCACGCTGTACGGCAAGGCCCCCGCGACCACGCTCAGGTCGGTGATTCGGACGTTGCGAATCCGCCCGCGGAAAGCGGCCCGGGCCGGCGCCTCGGCCGGAGCGAAGACTTCGGCGCCGTCCCAAACTCCGCCAGTATCCAGACCGCGCGCGCGCGCTTGAGGATCAGCCGGCCGATCGAAGCTGTACTGGGAATAGAGGACGCCAAAATCGATCAGCTTG
>CAZWMF010000824.1:0-1632 GCA_964634535.1 uncultured Opitutaceae bacterium
TTAACGTCGTAAAGGGTCCCAAGGGCTGGCAGGCTGCCGACGTACAGCCTCTCTAGCCTGATTTGCCGGAATTCCGGCAGAATCTAGCTCGAAACAGCAACAGGGCTGAGCGCGCTCCCGAGTAAAATCTGGAGTGAACTCAGCCCTCTTGCGTTTTTCGGCGGTTCCTGGCTCGCCAATTTAGCTTCCGGACAGACCGCCGCTGACCACCATTTCCGGGGGCTGCCCGGCTCACCTTAATTGAGCCGCCAGAATGCCGCGTTGAGCACGCTGGCGAAGGTCACCCAGGCCAGATAGGGAGCCAAGAGCCATCCAGCGCCAGGCTCAACCCGGCGAAACGCCAGCATCGTAACGGCGATCGCCGCCCACAGGGCCATTATTTCGATCAGCGCTGCCCCGATGGCATGTTGGCGAAAGAAAATCCACGTCCAAGCCAAATTCAGCGCAAGTTGCGCCAGGAACAATGCGAGCGCCCAAATCCGCGCCGGCGATGGCGGAGCCAGCCAAACGCGCCAAGCTGCGAAGGCCATCAATCCGTAAAGCAGCGTCCACACCGGCCCAAATACCCAGTTCGGCGGTGCGATCGAGGGCCGGTTCAATGTGCGATACCAGCCGGTAATTTCGACGGTCGTCCATCGCCCGCCAATACCCGCCACAGCAAAACAGAGCGTGAACCAGAAGAACAAAGCAAACCAACGCACGATTGTTTTCCTATCCCTTCCATCCTGACCTGGTCGATCTTATTCCTCACAGGTGAGCCGCGAAAGGTTCGGGCCGGGCGCGCAGAGATCCCGCGCCTCTCGACTTCGCGCCTTCAACCCTCTATCCTCAAAGGTTGGCCGCCATTCGTCTTTGCACCGGCCACATCGGAATCCATCAAAACTATGAGCACGAACATGATCGCCGTACACCTGCCCGACGGAGCCATTCGCGAAGTGCCCTCCGGCACAACGCCGTTTGAGATTGCCAACTCCATCTCGCCTCGCCTCGCCGCTGCCTCCGTCGCAGCGCGCCTGACTCCGTTGGCCTCAGTCTCGATCCAAACCTCCGCCAGCGACGGCCAATCGCACGGCCAATCCGACGAAGCCGCCATGTACGCGACTGAAGACGCCACCGCGTCGCGTCTCGTCGATCTCTCCGCGCCACTCACCGCCGACACACGTCTCGAGCTGGTCAAGGAAAACGATCCCGACGCGCTTAGAATCCTGCGTCACTCTTCCGCGCACGTCCTGGCCACCGCCGTCCTCGAGCTCTTTCCTGAGACAAAACTTGGCCATGGCCCCGCAACCGACTCCGGTTTCTTCTACGATTTCTATCGCAAAAATCCGTTCACGCCCGAAGACCTCACCGCCATTGAATCCAAAATGGCCGAGGTCGTCGCACGCAACGAACCATTCATACGCGAATACGAGCCGCGCGAGCAGGCACTGGAAGAATTCGCCCGCGACGGCGACTTCATGAAGACGCACTTTGTCACCAAGTTCACCCTGCCGGGCGAACAGGTCAGCTTCTATCGCAACGGCGAGTTTGTAGATTTCTGCCGCGGCCCCCACGTTCCCTCCACTGGCCGCGTCAAGGCCTTCAAAGTCACCAGCCTCGCCGGCGCTTACTGGCTCGGCGACGAAAAGAATC
>CAZWMF010000825.1:0-1631 GCA_964634535.1 uncultured Opitutaceae bacterium
GCACCTGGCCGGGGCTCGTCGGCATGCTCAATCTCAACGGCTCGCTCACCAAGGCGGGCGTTCCCTATTCGACGCTGTGGAGCGAGGATTTCACGGATTCCTATTTTTTGGACCGGTTGGCGACCTGGCTGCGGACCGGCGCCTGCGCGCACGCCACCGCGCATGTGCGGCCGCTCGCCCGAGCGAAGCTGCCGGCGCGGGCCCGGCAGACCGCCGGCAAGATCGCGGCCGAGCTCCTGCGCCACAAGGCGATCCTGGGCGTGTTCGACGAAGGCTGCATGGGCATGTACAACGCGATCATTCCCGATGAACTGCTGTTCGCGACCGGCGTCAGCAAGGAGCGCCTGTCGCAGTCGGCCCTCTATTACGAGACGACCCAAGTCTCCGACGCCGAAGCGCGCGGCGTCTATCGCTGGTTGCGGGCGAAGGGCATGGCCTTTCACCTCGGGCGGGACGAGGCCACCGAACTCACCGAGCGCCAAGTGCTGGCCCAGTGCAAGACGTATATCGCCGCCCTGCGCATCGCCGACCAATTCGGCTGCGACGCGATCGGCATCCAATATCAGCAAGGTCTCAAGGATCTGCTGCCGGCCTCCGACCTGGCCGAAGGCCTCTTGAACAACGCCGATCGGCCGCCCGTGCGCAATGCCGCCGGCCGGCTGATCCGGTCCGGGCGGCCGCTCCCGCATTTCAACGAGGTCGACGAATGCGCCGGACTCGACGGATTGCTGACGCAGCGGGTGCACGCGGCGCTCGGCGAACCGGTGGAAAACACGCTGCACGATCTGCGGTGGGGCGATGTGGACGCCAGCGGCTCGACCGCGGAATTCGTCTGGGTGTTCCTGATCTCCGGCAGCGCTCCGCCCGCCCACCACGTCGGCGGCTACCGCGGCACCGACTCCCTGCGCCAGCCGCCGATGTATTTCCGCCTGGGCGGCGGCACCGTGCGCGGCATCGCCCGCCCGGGCGAGATCGTGTGGAGCCGGATATTTATCGAAGGGGGCAAGCTCAAGATGGACTTGGGCCGGGCCAAAGCGATCGCCTTGCCCGCCGCCGAGACGCAGCGGCGTTGGCAGGAGACCACGGTCCAGTGGCCGATCATGCACGCCGTGACCTACGGCGTGACGCGGGACCAGATGATGGCCCGGCACAAGGCCAACCATATCCAGGTCGTGTACGCGAATAGCGCGCGGGGCGCGGACCTGGCCCTGTATACGAAGGCGGCGCTGGCGGCCCGGTTGGGGTTGGACGTCAACCTCTGCGGCACCAAAGCCGACGGATCGGCGTTTTGATCGCGGCGGGGGCGCGGCCGTGAACGAGGCTCACCGGGCGCGCGCGGCGGAGGCCGTCCTGGCCGCGGCCGGGTTGGACGCGTACCACAACAGCCTGCACGGCCCGTTCGTGTTCGACGATCCGTCCTCGATCACCGCCAATACGACGATCCGGCATTTGGCCCGTTGGGGGGCCGTTCTCGCCACCCCGCACTCGACCGTGACCGCGGCCGGCCGGCCGGTGCTCAATCTCAGCTTGGCCGTCAACTATGCGATCAGCGGCACCCGGGTGTGGAGCTACCACGCGCTCAACCTGCTCATTCATGTGTTGGCGGGTCTCGCTTTGCTGGGCCTATTGCG
>CAZWMF010000826.1:0-1628 GCA_964634535.1 uncultured Opitutaceae bacterium
GGGTCTCGCCATCTCCCGCCAATTGGTGGAGTTGATGGGCGGCGCCATCGGCTTCAGCAGCGAGCCGGGCCGCGGCTCGAATTTCTGGTTCGAGCTGACGCTGCCCGCCGCCTCGCCGCCGCCCAAGGAGGCCGAAGCGCCCGCCACGGCGCCGGCCTTGAGCGGCCTCAAGCTGCTCTTGGTGGAGGACAACCGTTCCAATCAGATGGTGGCCGGCCTCATGCTGCGCCAGATGGGCCACACCGTGGATATCGTCGCCGACGGAGCGGCCGCGCTCGACCGGCTCGCCCACCACGGATTCGACGGCATCCTGATGGATTGCCAGATGCCCGAAATGGACGGATTTGAAACCACCCGCCGGATTCGCCAGGGCAACCTGGCGGGCATCGATCCACGCATCCCGATCATCGGACTCACCGCCTATGCGATGTCCGACGCCAAGCAGAAGTGCCTGGCGGCGGGCATGGACGATTGCGTGACCAAGCCGGTGCGGGCCATCAATCTCCGGGATGCCCTCGTGCGCTGCGGCTTTGAGCCCAGCGCCGCCCTGCCGCGGCGGGCGGAGCCGGCGCGGAATCCCGCCCCGGCGAAAGGCCCCGGCGAAACAGCCCCCGAGACCGACGAACCCGCCAACCGTCCCCAGGTGCTCAATCCCGAGCAAGTGTCCGCGCTGCGGAACCTGCCCGGCCGCTCCGGGGGCTCGCTCCTGCCCGAACTCATGGCCAGCTTTCTGCGGGAACAGACCGATCGACTGGAGCGCGTCGACGTCCTCGGCCAGAACCGCCAGGGCGAGGACCTCGCCCAACTGGCCCACTCGATGGCCGGCAGCTGCGCACACCTGGGTGCGAACGAAATGATGGCCGACGCGCTGGAACTCGAACGCGCCGCCCAAGCGGGGGCTTGGGACGTGATGCCCACGCGCCTGGACGCGCTCCGCCAGTCCTGGGAACGATTGCAAATGGCGTTGGCCGACCACCAGCTTGTCACCGATGAAAGTTCTAACGGTTGAGGACGACGCCATCTCGCACCTCGTGCTCGAGGCGGCGCTGCGGTCCCTGGGCCACGAAATCCTCGTCGCGACCGACGGCACGGAGGCGTGGCGCCTGCTCAATGCCACGCCGGTTTCCCTGATCGTCAGCGATTGGCGCATGCCCGGCATGGACGGCCTGGAGTTGTGCCGAAAGGTGCGCCTGCGCCGCGGCGACTACCTCTACTTCATCCTGCTCACCCAGCAATCGGCGAGCGACGAGAACCACCAAGCCGCGCTCGAGGCCGGCGTGGACGACTTTCTCAGCAAGCCCTTCAACGTGCGCGACCTCAAGATGCGCCTGCACGTGGCCGAACGCATCCTCAACTTTGCCACCCAGGTGCGCCAACTCGAGGCGATCGTGCCGATCTGCGGCTACTGCAAGAAAGTCCGCAATGACCAGCGCTACTGGCAGGAATTGGAAACCTACATCCAATCGAAGACCGGGTCGGCGTTCAGCCACGGCATCTGCCCCGAGTGCTACGCCTCGCGCGTGATGCCGATGCTGCGCGAAGCCGGCATGGAAGACCTGCCCCCGCCGCCGGCCTGACCGCCCGCTTGCTTTCCCGGAGGCGGCCGCTAAGGTGGACCTCCTGTTCTT
>CAZWMF010000827.1:0-1626 GCA_964634535.1 uncultured Opitutaceae bacterium
TGGTGAGGTCGCGGTTGATCTCGAAAAGGCGCTTGGAGCCGCACTCGCAAATGAGCACGCGGCCATTCGGCAGGGGCTGGCAGGAGTGAACCTCGACGTCCGGCCCGGCCTTGTATTCCCAGGTGATGGCGCCGGTGGCGGGGTCGAACTCGCGCACGCCGCCGTTGTGACTGGCCAGCAAGCGGCCGTTCGGCAGGAGCCAGCTATCCTCGCCCTTCGTGCCGACCGTGGTTTCGCCGGCGATGTCGCCATTGGCAGCGATCCGGTAGACCTTTCCCTGCACGGGCGAATGGGCGAGAAAGGCGTGGGTGATGCCCGAGGCGGAGACCACTCCCGGGGGAAAAGCCTGCGAGGCGGGGGCAACCGAGGGCTCCCGGAACGACCGCTCGACGCGATCCGCCGGATCGGTGGAGACCGGGGAATCGCGCCACAGCCAGCGCAGCATTTCCGGGAAGATCGCACCGCCCTGCTTCTGGCCGTGGTTGCCGATGCCCCAGACATAGTTCAACTCGTAGCCCTTGGCGGTGAGCGCCTGCATGAGCCGGACGCTCTGGTAGAACCAGTCGCGTTTGGGATCGGCCGGGTTGCGGTTGTCATTGCGGCCGTCCTGCATGAAGATCCGGATCGGCTTGCGTTCGCTCTGGGCGACCAATTCGGGATAGACGTACTCGCCGCGCAGGTCGGTGAAGCTGCCGACCAGGGTGATGACCTTGCGGAAATCATCGGGCCGGAACCAGGCGACCCCGAAGGCGGCGCAGCCCCCCGAACTGGCGCCCATGATGGCGTGCAGGTTCGGGTCGGGGGAGAGGTTGTAGCTCTTGCGCAGGACCGGCATCAGTTCGTCGACGATCACCCGCGCGTATTTGTCGGTGGGAGGATTGTACTCGTCGGCCCGGTTGGTCGTCCGGTCGCCCCAGTTGCTGGGGACCGGCTCGGGTTGGTCAGGTCGGCGACCCGGATTTATAAAGACCCCCAGCATCACGGGGATCTCCCGCCGGTAGATGAGATTGTCGAAAACGTTCTGGGCCTGCACATCGCCGGGCTCGGCCATCATCGCCTGGCCGTCGTTGAGGATCATCACGGCGGTCGGCTGGGACGGGTCGTACTGCGCGGGCACATAGACGTAGTACGTGTGCTGGGTGCCGGGAAAAACCTGCGAGGGCAGGGTGAACGGACCGGCGATTCGGCCCTTCGGCACGCCCGGCTGCGGCTGCGAATCCGGGCCCAGGTGGTAGAAGGCGTCCATCCGGGGGTCGCGCGCGGGCGGCGTCCGCCCTCCGGGAAGCGGGGTTGCCGGGCTTTGCGCGAGCGCGCCGGCGGACGCCAAGAAGAATGCCGCCAAGAGGGGATAGGGTAGTTTCATGGGTAAGAGCTCAAGATTGGGGTGCCGGATTCTTCCAGTCTCCAGCGCCGGATGGCAAGCGCACCGCGCCGAATTGCCGGGCGGCTGAGAAGCAGGGTAACACTCCGTCCGCAACGAGATTGGCGCCAAACCTCCGGGCCAGGCGGTAATGTCCAAACGGCTATCCCCTCGCTTTTGGCGTGAATTGGGAGCGCCATTGCTGAAGTCTCGGCCCGTGTCCAGTATTCGCCTCAATCTCGGCCCAAGCCGGCAGCCTGCTGCGG
>CAZWMF010000828.1:0-1625 GCA_964634535.1 uncultured Opitutaceae bacterium
GTCCTTGTTTTGCACGCCGACCCGCACGGTCGCGAGGTCGGAGAGGCGCAGCGTGTTCCCGGCCGAACTCTGCACGAGGATGCGCTCGATCTGCCGGGCGCCCTGCAGGGCGTCGGCCGGCTGGATCGTGAACGTGGAGAATTTGCCGGGGATCACTCCGGCCGGCTGGTTGTTGTTGGCCGCCTCGATCGCCTTGCGCAGGTCCAGGAGCGTGGCGCCCGAGGCCTCGACCTTGCGCGGATCGGCGTCGATCCAATAGGCCGTCTTGGTCCCCAGGATCAGCACCTGGGCCACGTCCTGGATCTGGGTGAGAATGTCCACCACATCGTTCTTCGCGAAGTCGTAGAGCTGCGGCTCGGTCAGCACGCCCGAGGTGAGCGTGAGATACATGATCGGCGCGGACCCGCTGCTGCCCTTCTCGTAGGTGGGCGGGCTCGGCAGATCGCGCGGCAGGACCGGCATGGCGCGGGTGATGGCCGCCTGCACATCCTGCGCCAGATCGTTGATCTTCCGGTCGGGCGAGAACGACAGCGAGATATTGCAGGTGCCCAGGGTCGAGGAGCTCCGCAGGGTGGTGACGCCTTGGATGAGCGCCAGTTCGCGCTCGAGCGGCGTCGTGATCGTGCTCACCATCGTGTCGGGTCCGGCGCCCGGGTAGGTCGCCTTCACCGTCATGCTGGGAAACTCGATATTGGGCAGATCGCTGACCGGCAGCTTGAAATAAGCGTCGATCCCGCAATAGGCGATCCCGAGGGCCAGGAGGGTCGTGGCGACCGGCCGGCGGATGAAGATTTCCGAAAGGTTCACGGCGATGCCTCGGAGCCGGCCGCGACCTGGACCGGGGAGCCGCTTTCCAACCCGAGCTGACCGCCCGTGATCACCTTGTCGCCGGGTTTTACCCCCGAGGTCACGATCACCAGATCGCCCACCTGCTGGCCGAGTTCAACGGCGCTCACGACGGCCTTGCCGTCCTGAATCACATAGAGGTAAGGGCCATTCGGACCGGTGTTGACCGCGCGGTACGGCACCAGGGTCGCGTCGGTGGCCGTGCCCACGATCATCTGGACATCCACGAGCTGGCCGGGCCAGAACTGCCGGTCCGTGTTCGGCACGATTCCTCGGACCTTCAGGCTGTGGGTATGCGGGTCGATGGCGTTGTCGAAGGCCACCACCGGTCCGGTGAGCTTGCGGTTCGGATCGCTGTGCTGGGACACGACGACCGTCGGCGCGGTGCCGCCCGCGGCGGTCCGCAGCAGAAGGGGCAGGGCGCTTTCCGGCACCTCGAACTCGACCTTGAGCCGGTCGACCGCCCGCACTTGAAAGAGGGGATCGGAGCCGGCCGCCACGAAATTGCCGGCCACGGCGCTCGGACTCAGGAGGCCGATCCGGCCGTCGAAGGGGGCCTTGGGCTCGCAGTTTTCCAGGTCGATCGCCGCCTGGGCGATGCCGGCGTCGGCCGCCGCGAGCGCGGCCTGGGCCTGGCCCAGATCGACATCCTGCTCCTGGGCCTGCTGCTGGGCCAGGAACCCGCTGGCGATCAGATTTTTGGACCGCTCGGCGCGGGTCGTGAGCGCCGCCACTTGCGTGGCGCGGGCGGCCCGTTCGGCCTGCATCCGCTCGAGCTG
>CAZWMF010000829.1:0-488 GCA_964634535.1 uncultured Opitutaceae bacterium
CCGAGCCATACCAGTGCGGATCGGACCAGATCGGACCATTCCTCGAAGCTGGCGGGCGGCGCAAGGCGGGAGGGGCGGCCGGCGGCCTGGTAGGCGATGGCGATGGTCAGGACGGCGGCGATGTAATGGGCTCGGTTGTTCAGGATGTCGTCAATGGGGCGGTGGCGGAAGGCGCGCATTTCCGGACGTTCCAGGCCGGCGTCGAGGTTGCAGACGATGGTGCGCCGGGTCATGTCGCCCTTGACGCGGAGCCCGTTCCCGGTGGCGAACCAAGTGGCTCGCGACTCGACCTCGAAGATGTCGGACCCGCCGAGTCGGCGGACCTGGACCATGGGCTGGGTGACGGCTTGGGCGAGGATGTCGTTGCCAAGCTCGCCGTTCACGTTGTCCAGCGCCGCCAGGGGGAAGCCGCCGAGCAGCAGGCCGTTGATCCGCGACTCGGTTGCACACGATATCCCCCTGTTCGGACATTGCCTGGGTGGTCAGCT
>CAZWMF010000829.1:498-1624 GCA_964634535.1 uncultured Opitutaceae bacterium
TCGACCAGGTAGGTTTTGCCTGTTCCGGCGGTGCTGGCCTTGATGGCGTGGAGCGGGGCGACCGGAATGGCGCCGCGGAGGACGGGGGTCATTAGGCCCGAGAGAGCAACGGCGCGGTCGGTTTGGTTGGTGAAAGGGAACTCGTCCAGCAGGTCGTCGAGCACCTGCAGCGCCTTTTCGGCGTCGGCCCGGGTCGGTTTATCGGGGATGTACTCCGGGACAAGGTTGGGGTCGGGGATATGGTAGAGCCGGGTCGCGGCGTCGTAGCCGGGCTGGGAGAGCTTGGTTCCGTCCGGCCGGATGGTCGGGGCGGTAATGACGCCCGAGATGGTGGGGAACCGCCAGCAACCAACGTTGGCGAGAAGGATGGACGCCGGGAGTGATGGTGGGTCGGCCGGGACCAGTTTTTTCTTCCGGACATCATAGCGTTGCCAGTCGGCGGCCTGGGCCATGGACTTGATCATGATCGGCATGGTCATGGTTGCCATGCCGGCGCTGATCGTCATCCGCCCTTTGGCCGCCGGCACGTCGAGTTGCGCCGGCCGGACCAGTTCCCGGCCACGCTGGAAGATCGGCAATCCGCTCGCCAAAATGGTGGCCTCGGCCTCGGTGGCGAGCAGATCGGGGCGGCCCTGCTTGACCGTGATGCAGGGGCGCTCGGGGGGCGGGAGATCGGCGGCGTCGGAATCCAGCGGGATGTCGGGCCATTCCGGCTCGGGCGCGACGATCTTGAGCGGCGGGGTCATTTCGCCAGCCTCTCGACATCGACCGGCGTCAGCACGCCCGCGTTGGCCCGGTAGGCGGCGAGCGTCCGGCGCGGCCCGGTGAGGTTGCGGATCGCGTCCCGGATGCGCTCCACCGCGAGTCGCTCGGGGTCGGTGAAATGGAACACGAGCTTGCCGGCAAGGTCGGTGAACTCGGCCGCGCGCCGCCCGTCCGTCTCGGGCAGCACCGCATCGACCGCGTACTGGACCGCTTCCTCGGGCGTCAGGGCGGAATGGTACGTCAGCGTGGCGAGCCGGACGGCGGACAGAACGAGATGGTCATGCGGCGACAGGTCGGGCATGGTCGCCTCCTACGCTGCGGCGGCCTGGCTCTCCTCCGGCACCTCGGGCTTGTTGCCCCC
>CAZWMF010000830.1:0-1617 GCA_964634535.1 uncultured Opitutaceae bacterium
GCCATGGCCAGCCTGCGCATCGAGGCTCCCTACGCTGATGGGGGCCGGCCCGTCGTCGCCTATCTCGTCACCCTCGGGCCGAGCGGACGCAAGGTGGTCATCGCCGGCCGCGCCGTGGTGACCCAGGGATTGGCCGTCAAGGGCCGGTCCGGCCGGGCGGTCACGGCCGTGATCGACGGCCTCGGAGTCGGCCGCACCTACACCGTTGAGGTTGCCGCCGTGACGGCGGCCGGTCCGGGGCCGTCGGCCAAGCCGCTTGCCGTGACGGTGGCCCCCTAAAATTCCTATGAAACGTCATCACGGTCTTTGGATTTGCGCCGCGGTCGGTGCCTTCGGCTTCGGGCTCGGAGCGGGTTGCGCCGGGCCCGCCAAACCCGCGGCGCCTCCGGCCGCTCCGGTGGGCCCGCCGGCGACCGGTTCGCCGACCTATCTTCCCCTCGACCCGGCCGCGGAGGCGAGCCTCGAGGTTCCGGCGCAAGTGCAACGCCGACTAGCCGACGGTTGCCTGGACGTCGTCGCCGATCTGCGCAACCGCGGACCGGCTCCGGTGCGCGTCGAAATCCAGTGCGTGTTTTTCGGCGGCACCGGCTCGTCCTATACGCTGCCCTGGCAGCCCGCGGTGATCGCGGTCGGCGAAACCTGGGCAGTCCACTTCACGGCGCCCCGACCGGGCCCGGCGCTGTACAGCATCCGGGTCCGGACGGTCAAAAGCCCGTGAGATTCAGGCCGTTCAGGCCGGCAGCAATTCCTTAACGAGCGCCTTTTCTTCCTTCAGCTCGGCCTCGGTTGCCGTGATCTTGGAACGGGCGAACTCGGTGATCGGCAGGTCGGACACGATCTGCCAGCTGGTCCCCGTGCTGCGCAGCGGGTAGGAATACATGAGGCCCTTCTCGATGCCGTAGGCGCCGGGCGAGCAGACGGCCGCGCTGAACCACAGGCCGGCGGGCGTCGTCGTCGTCAGCGACCGAACCGTGTCCACGACCGCGTTGGCCGCGGAGGCGGCCGAGCTCAATCCGCGGGCCTTGATGATCGCGGCCCCGCGCTGCTGGATGGTCGGGATGAACGTCTCGCGGAACCACGCCGCGTCGGTGATCACCTGCGTGACGGGCTTGCCGCCGATCTTCGCATTGTCGAAATCGGGATACATGGTGGAGCTGTGATTGCCCCAAATGGCGAGATTCGAGACCGCCGTGATCGGTACGCCGGCTTTGATCGCCAGCTGGGTGACCGACCGGTTCTGGTCGAGCATGGTCATCGCAAACCAGCGTTCGGCCGGGACGGCCCGGGCATTGTTCATCGCGATCAGACAGTTGGTGTTGCAGGGATTGCCCACCACCAGCACGCGGACGTCCGCGGCCGCGTGCTTGGCGATCGCCTGTCCCTGGCCGGTGAAGATCTTACCGTTGATGCCCAGCAGGTCCTTGCGCTCCATGCCCGCTTTGCGCGGCACCGAGCCGACCAGCAGGGCCCAATTCACGCCGCGGAAACCCTCCTCGAGCGATGCCGTGGGCACGATGCCCTTGAGCAGCGGGAAGGCGCAGTCCTGGAGCTCCATGACGACACCGTTGAGCGCCGGCAGGGCCGGTTCGATTTCGATCAGATGGAGGATGACCGGCT
>CAZWMF010000831.1:0-1615 GCA_964634535.1 uncultured Opitutaceae bacterium
ACCAGATCGGACTCCGCGAGGAGTTGCAAAGCCGGCTTCGCGAAATGCTCGATCACGGGTCGGGCCTGGTCCTCTTGTCGGCCCTGCCGGCCAACGGGCTTCGCACCACGGCCAACGTCGTGCTGCACCACGCGGGCCGCATCGCCCGCGGGGTGATCGCCATCGAAGAAGAAGGAGACGGCCACCCGCCGGTCGAGGCCGTCGGTCTGGCGCACCACGAGGCCGGCGGCTTCGAGCGAGGTCACCATCGGGTCACCGTCGGTGGCTGGACCTGCTCGGCCGCGGCCAATTCGCCGAGGTGTTCCGCGGGCAGCGCGTTGACGAGCCCGGTCACCAAGGCTCCGCGCACGTTCGGATTGCGGTCCGCCGAAATCAATAGCCCGTCGCCCGGCCCCGCCCGGCCGACCAAATAGACCGGCGCCCGGGCCGCCTGGGCGACCCGCCGGGTCAGGAATTGTTCTTCGACCGAACTGCGCCCGCTGCCGACCACGGCCACGCTGCCGCCCCGCAGATAGCCGGCGGCGGCGAGCACCGCCGCTTCGAGGGTCTGCTCCGCTCCGTCCACGCGGGGGCCGGCCAACCGGTCCGGGGACCGGACGGCCGCGTACCAGACGCGCCCGCTATCGGCCATCCAGGTGTCGTTGACCGCATCGTTGCGCCGCGGCGTGATCCGATAGATCACCCCTTCGCGCGACCAGACGGTCGTGTTCACCCCGACGCTGCTCTCCGGGTCGAGACTGGGGGTCGGCTTCAGGAACCACACGCGCATCTTGAACCGGAAATCGGTGCTCGTGAGGGCCCCGACCGGGCAGATGTCCACCGTGTTGAGCGAGTAATTGTTTTCCAGGCGCCGTCCCGGATAGCAGGTCAGGGTCGAAAAGCTGCCCCGGTCGACGAAGCCGAGCACGTCGTCCTTGGCGATCTCCTTGCAGAACCGGATGCACCGCGAGCACAGGATGCAGCGCTCGTCGTCCAGCGTGACCCGCGGCCCCAAGGCGGTGCGCTTCGGCTTGACGTTCTTCGCCTCGATGTACCGCGATTGCCCCCGTCCGTATTCGGTCGCCTGTTCCTGCAGCCGGCACTCGCCCGCCTGGTCGCAGATCGGGCAGTCGAGCGGATGGTTGACCAGGAGAAACTCCATCACGCTTTCCCGACATTCCTTGACGATGGGCGTGGTGGTGCGGACGTGCAGGCCGGGGGCGGCCGTGGTCGCGCAGGCGATCGCCGGCTTGGGCCCCCAATTGATCTTCTGCTTGCCGGTCGCCGCATCCATGATCGGCGCCTTGGTGGCCGGATCGGTCGCCGGCATGCCCGTTTCCACGAGGCACATGCGGCAGTTGCCGGAGATGCTCAGCTTGGGGTGGTAGCAGTAGTGCGGCACGTCCACGCCGACCAGCTTGGCGGCCTCGATCATGTTGGTGCCCTTGGGCACGGCCACCTCGCGGCCGTCCACGTTCACCTTGATGAGCTCGGGTTGGGGGGGAGCGATCATATCAGGTCGACGGCGTCCGGCCGCGGCGCCTTCTTCGCCTCGCTGTAGCCTTTGAATTCCTCCGGGAACTTCTGCACGAAACTCTGGGTCGGCCAGGCGCAAGCCTCGCCAAAGGCGCAGATC
>CAZWMF010000832.1:0-1613 GCA_964634535.1 uncultured Opitutaceae bacterium
CGCCCGAGCCGCCCACCAGCGTGAGGTTCTTCACGTTCTGGAGCGCATCGCCGGCACTCGCATCCAGAGCCGCCGCCGTGTCCACAAGCACCGGATTCGTCGTGTCGGCCGTGTTGCCGATCACCAAGGTTGTAGCGGTGATTGCGTTCAACTCGGCCTTGCTCAAGGCCAGGTACCCGCTGGTCGATCCACCGATGTCGATGCCGATCGTCGGTGTCGCCGGCTCGACGATCACTTGGGTACTGCCCGTGCCGGTGGCCTGAATCGCCGCTCCGGTGCCCATCGCCAGGCTGTCGCCCTGCAGCGTGATGGCCGCCCCCGCACTGGAGGTCGCCACCAGGACACCCGCGCCGAGTGCAATCCCATAGCCCGAGCCCGCGCTCAGCGTGATGCTGCCGCCGCCTGCGCTCGCGGTATTCTGCAGGTTCGCATTGACGGCGATCGCCCCGGTCGCGCTCAGCGTGAGCGCGTGGCCCGAGGACCAACTTACCGGAGCGGTCACCGTGATATTGCCCGTCGAGTCCCCGCTCGAACTGGTGACCACCTGCACATCGGCCGAAGCGAGCGCGTTCTCGAGATCGGTGTTCAGGATATTCGAAACCGTGGCGCCCGCCGTCGGGGTGAACACGCCGCCGCCCAGACTGTCGCTGTCGGTGGCCGTGTCGCTGATTGTGACGTCCGCCGGATCGAGGAGGAGAGTACCCACGAGGCCGTGCGGGGCCTGCAGATCGACCGTACCGGTAAAGGCCAAAACCTGATGGCTCGACACCTCGGCAAAGCCGCCGTTGCCGCCCGCGACGCCGCCCCGGGCCGAGATCGTCCCGGAAAAGTCGGTTTGCGCCTCCGACCAAACGACCACCGATCCGCCGTCGCCCGCTTGCCCGTCGGCCGAAATCTGCGCGCCGGCCGCCACGCTGGTTTGCTGGGCCACGGGCACCGGAACCGGCGACAGGTCGTGGACCGGATCGGCGCCCCCCTGCCGGTCGCCGCCGAGAAGGATCGTGCCGCCCGTCGAGCCACCGTTGGCGGCCACCCGGGCGCCCGCCAGCACGGCCACGCTCGCCGCGGTCACCGTGATCTGCCCGCCCGCCTGGCTCGACTGGGTCGCGCTCGCGTCCACGGTACCGCTCAGGCGCACCGCGCCGGTTTGCGCTCCGCCCGAAATGACGATCGTCCCACCGGCCCCGTCGGCGTTCGCCGCCGCCAGCGTGCCCGAATTGGCGATCGCGCCCGAGCCCTCCGCGGCGGTCAGATAAATATGCCCGCCGCTCTGCTGCACGCCGGTCGCGCGCACGATTCCCGAGTTGTTGATCGCGAGCGCGTAGAGGTTCCCGTCCGCCGCCTGCAATTGCGCCTGCGCCGCCTGAATGGTCCCGGAATTGAGCACGGCCGCGCCCGTCCCGGCCGCCTGGTCGGGCGCGTTCACGAGCACGTGCTCAAAGCCGTTCTGCGTCAGGGTAATCTCGGTGCCGGCCGCCAAGCCCACCGTGCCAGCGGGAGCCGACAAGGCTCCCGCATTGGCGACCGATTGGGCCACCAAAAAGATGCTGCCCTGGGTCGCGTCCACCCGGCCCAAATTGACGATCGCCGCCGCCGACTGACCGGCGAAATGC
>CAZWMF010000833.1:0-1608 GCA_964634535.1 uncultured Opitutaceae bacterium
TTCGATCATGGTTTTCTGCGGTTAAGATCGCGGGGAACCCAAAGGCGTGTGGGAAAGGCCGGTCCCTGACAAGCGATTTTAGCCGCCGCGCGTTCGAACGGGCATTTCCCCCGCGCGAGGTCAGCTTTCGGTGTAGAGGCGATACAGCGCCTGCGTCCCCAGATCGGCCCACCCGCGAATCTTCACCTGATCGTAAAGATTCTCGGCCAGGGCGAGGCCGGGCAGATCGAGCTGCATCTGCCGGGCCGAATCCAAGGCGATCCGGATGTCCTTCAGGATGTGCTTCACGTAAAAACCCGGAGCAAAATCGCCCTGGAGCGCGCGGGGCGCCAGGTTGGTCATGGCCCAGCCGCCCGCCGCCCCGCCGCTGATGCTCGCGTGGACCTGCCCGGGATCGAGGCCGGCCCGGCGGGCATAGGCGAGAGCCTCCACCCACGCCACCATCCCGACGGCCACCGCAATCTGATTCGCCATCTTGCAGTATTGGCCGGCCCCCGGTCCGCCCAGGCGGGCGATGTTCCCGCCCATCCGTTCGAGCAAGGGCTTGGCCCGCTCGAATGCGGCCGGCTCGCCGCCGACCATGATGACCAGACGGGCCTCGCGGGCGCCGATGTCGCCGCCGGAGACCGGGGCGTCCAAGGCGGACTGGCCGCGCAGGGCCGCCGCGGCCGCGACAGCGCGGGCGAGCACCGGGCTCGAGGTCGTCATGTCGATGAGCAGGGTCCCGGGTTTCGCCCGGGCCACGACGCCGTCGGCGCCGAGGTAGGTCGCCTCCACGTCCGCCGGAAAGCCCAGCATCGTAATGACGACGTCGGCCTCGGCCGCCGCCGCTCCCGCCGAATCGCACCACCGGGCACCGGCGTCGAGCAGGGTTTGCGCCTTGGCCTTGGTCCGATTGTAAACCCGCAGGCGATGACCGGCCGCCTGCAGGTGGCCGGCCAGGCTCCGGCCCATCACGCCGGTTCCGACAAAGGCAATTTCGAGACCGTCCGGCATGGACCGACCGCCGTCCCGGCCGTCAGGGCTTCGCCGCGCCGGCCGGCAGCTCCAGGCGGAAAAAGTCGCGGGCGTTACCAAAGCAGATGTTGCGAATCATGGCGCCGACCAGCTCCCGGTCGTCCGGAATCTCGCCGCGGGCGATGTCGCCGCCGACCAGATTGCACAGCACCCGCCGGAAATACTCGTGCCGGGGATAGCTGAGAAAGCTGCGCGAATCGGTGATCATCCCGACGAACCGGCTCAGCAGGCCCAGGTTCGACAGGCTGTTCAGCTGCCACTCCATACCCTCCTTTTGGTCGAGAAACCACCAGGCGCTGCCGAACTGCAGCTTGCCGGGCACCGTCCCGTCCTGGAAGTTGCCGATCATCGTCCCGAAGACGTAGTTGTCGGCGGGATTGACGTTGTAGATGATCGTGCGGGGCAGTTGGTCGGTCGCATCCAACGCGTTAAGGTACGTCTGCAAAGCGCGCGCCTGCGGAAAGTCCCCGATCGAATCGAGACCGGTGTCCGGCCCCAATCGACCGAGCAGGCGGGCGTTGGTGTTGCGGAGGGCCCCCAGGTGCAGCTGCTTGGTCCAGCCGCGGGCGGCGTCCCAGCGGCCGAATTCGA
>CAZWMF010000834.1:0-1607 GCA_964634535.1 uncultured Opitutaceae bacterium
CAGCGTATAGGAGAGCTGCGTTCCATTCGCCAGGTTCGTGGTCGCCAGGGTGAATCGGCGGGAATAGGTCACGCCGGAGCAGGTTTCGGACATGCCCCAGGCCGGGCGCATCGCGGTGGCCGGCAGCTGGTGCGGCGCGAGCAGCTGGAGGAAGCGGCGCGCGGTGCGGCTGACGATGGCCTCGCCGCCATTCAGGATGAACCGCATCGCGGAGAGATTCCAGCGGCGTTCGGCGATTTCGGCGGCGTGGTCGTTGACCAGGCCGAAGGCGAAGTTGGGCGCCCAGGTGATGGTGGCCCGGTACCGGTCGATCCAGTCCAGCCAGAGGAGCGGATTCTGCAGCACCGCCTCGGTGGGGGCGTGAATCTGGCGGCACCCCAGCACGACATCGCGGAGGTGAAACATCACGAGTCCGCCCACGTGGTCGAGCGGCATCCAATTTAAAGATACGTCGGCGGCGTCGAACTCGCAGGCCTGAGCCACGCTCGCGGCCCACGCAAGCAGGTTGCGCTGGGTCTGGGCCACGGCCTTGGGCAGTCCGGTGCTGCCCGAGGTCAGCAGAAGGAGCGCCAGGTCGCCCGGGGTCGAATCGTGCCAGATTTCCGCTGCGGGGTGCTGGCGCAGGTCTTCGATGGCGGCGACCCGGAAGCCCGGCAGCGCCTCGCGGGCCGCAAAGGCCTCCAGCCGGGGCGCCAGCGCCGCCCCGGCGAGGACGATGGGCTGTTCGAGCAGCCGCCAGCTATTGGCAAGCTTGCCCAATACGCTGTGGGCCTGCTCGTAGGTTGGGGAAATCGAGACCGGAGCCGGGACGAAACCGCCCAAGGCGCAGGCCCAAAAGGCGGGAATGAAGTCGGCGGCGCGCTCGATTTGAAAAATCAGCGGATCGCCGGGCCGCACCCCCAGCGCGCGCAAACCGGTCAGGATTCGGGCGGCATCCATCTGCAACGCGGCGTAGCTCTGGGTCTGGGCGGGGCCGGCCGGATCGAGATAGACGATCCCGTGGTCGGGATGCTCGCGGGCCGCGCGGCCCAGAGCGGCGGCCAGGCTGACAGGTGACGAGGGTCGGTCGTCGGCGGGCGACGACCCGATCTGCGTCGAGGGATCGGCGGTAACGGATGGATTCATGGTTGTGGGTCGGTGGAGGGATCGGGTTGGCCTGGAGCGCCGGCAGCCCGGACGGGCGGCGCCCGATTCGCGCCGGAGCCATTCCCCGGAAGGAGTGCGGCGAAAAGGTTTGTCATAACCGTTGGGCCGTTGCGGCGATGACGGTGGCGCTTTCCGGGAGGTCCGAGGTCACGAAGGCGTTGGCGCCGATCAGCGTGCCCGATCCGATGCGCACCGGTCCGACGATCATGGCCCGGGCGCCGACCAGTACGGCGTCGCCCAGTACGGGCAAACCCGGTCCGGCGCCGATGTCCTGCTCATCGCCGCTGCCGCCGCCGATGGCCGCCTGAGCGTAGCAGGTGCATCGGTCGCCCAACACGCCGAAGATGGTCACGCCGACGGTGTGCGGCATGTAGAAGCTGCGGCCAATCCGCGTGGTGGGCGGCACGTCGGTGCCCCAGAGCAGGATATTGAGCGTGAAGAGCATTCGGGGAACCACCCGC
>CAZWMF010000835.1:0-1605 GCA_964634535.1 uncultured Opitutaceae bacterium
GTCGCCGAGCGCAGGGCCGGCGCGAGCTGCTTTTCCCAGTCGCGCACCTCGATCAATTGGAGGGATATATTGTCGTCGCTGCCGCGTTTCTCGGCCAGGGCCACCAGCTCCCGGCAGGCGTCAAACGGGTGATTCTTGGAAACGATCTCGCGCATCTCCTCGTCGAGCACGTAGGCATGCAGCCCGTCGGTGCACTGCAGGATGAAGTCGCCGTGGCGAAGGAATTGGGTGGCGAAGTCGGGCTGACACACCGGTTCGGCGCCGACGCTGCGCGTCAATTGGCTGCGCTCCGGGCTCGCCATCGCCTGCCGCTCCAGCATGAACCGCAGCTTCACCGGCAGGGCGGTGGCGACGTGGTCGGTGGTGAGCCGCTTGATTTCCTTTTCGCGGATGAAATACGCCCGGGTGTCGCCGACGTTGGCGACGCACACGGTCCGATTGCGGAATATCGAGGCGACGAGCGTCGTCGCCATGGTCTGGCCCTTGAACTCATGATGCGCCTTCTCGAACACGGCGGCGCAGGACCGCAGGATCATCCGGCGGAGCAGGTCGTACGGCTTGCTCTCCGGGTCGGATTTGCGGAACTCGTCGATGGCCTCGTCGACCGCCAGCCGGGCGGCGACCTCGCCGCGCTCATAGCCGCCGACGCCGTCGGCCAGCAGCGCGACGCTGCCCAGACTCTCGCGGGCCAGCGGGTCGTCGGGCTCCCAGAAGTCGAGCCAATCTTCATTGTGCGGCCGAACCGGCCCGGTGGTGGTCAGTCGGGCGTAACGCAGTCGCATGGTAGGGGTTTAGTGGGCATGAAAGGTGAAGCACAGGCAAATGTTACCTGGAAGGCGCCGTTTGCGTTTTGCGGACGCAACGACACCGATACCCAAAGCATACGGTCTGCCAACTTATCGCCCAGAAATGACTTCGGCCAATTTCGGCGCGATGGGATAGGTGGGCGGGTGGATGGCTAGCTTTCGCATTGGGGTTGCTGCTCGGCGGGCCTTCGGCCCGTTTCAAAACAATTTGGCTCCGCCGCGCATTCGAGCGCCGGCGGAGCCAAAAACTACGGATTTGCTTGGTGCCCAGGTCAGGCGGGTTTGGCCGTCAGGATTACGGCTCGACCCTGCGCCTTGCTATTCTTCATGAAGTAGATCCAGCCATAGATACCCCACACGGCGGCAACGCCGAGGGCGATATAGGGCTCGTGCCAGCTCATGCCCGAGACCGAGAACGGCCCGATGAGGTAAAACAGCATGCAGGTCAGGTTGGCGAGCAGCCCGAACAGCGGGACCAACATATGTTTGATGCCGTTGAACATGTGGTGCTCGCGGAAGGCCACGATCGCCACGATGCAGGTCGTCATATACAGGAGGAATGTACCGAAGTTGCTCACGAGGGTGACGATCAAGACCGTGTTGGGCAGCCACGTGTACGTGTGCGGCGAGAAGATCCCGAAGCTGTACCAGATGTTGTGCTTGTCCAGCGCGGCGGGATCGGAGGATTGACCGCCCAAGTAGGCCGCCACAGTGACGATGCCTAGGAAGACCGAGAGGATGGTGAGGGTCCAGATGGCGCGGTGGGGCGTGAGGTTCTTGCCGTGAAGCAGGCCGAAGT
>CAZWMF010000836.1:0-1600 GCA_964634535.1 uncultured Opitutaceae bacterium
GCCCGGGCCGTCTCGGCGTCGAGCACGGTGCCCAGGCCGAAAATGAAGCTCGGCAGCTCGGCGGTGGCCTTTTCCAGCATGCGGATCGCCCCCGGGGTCGTCATGGTCAGTTCGATACTCGTAAGGCCCCCTTCGGCCAGGGCCTTGGCGCAGTCGAGCAGCCCGTCGGGGCTGTCGGCGCGTATCAGCGCAACCACTTTTTCAGCTTTGATCTTGGCCAGGACGGCGTCTTTTTTCATGGGAGGAAAAGAAATCATGACGCGCGTTCAGGCGGAGGGAAACTATTTTTCCGGGATCCGCCCTGGCGGGGACGAAGCGGCTCGTTATACTATCACTATGATTACGAGATTATTATAGTGATCATGCACAAATTGAAAGGCGCCGGGCCCGATCGCCTAGGAGCTGCGGCCGGGCAATTTTTTGCACTTAGATTTGGCATTGGGCAAGATATGCGTATTTTCGGGCAAAAGACGGCACGCCGCGATCGAATCCGCCCGGTAGGGTACGAGGCTTGCAGGGCAGGTCTCAGCCCTAAGTTGGGCATTCGCCCGGGTCTGGCTGTCGGCCGGTTTCGAATCGGCTCAGAGTCAACTATAGCTAACACACAACTATGACTACTAACCAAAGTTCCAGTAGGACGTTTGGAGGGTGGCTCGCGTACGCCGTTACCGTCGGCATCGCCGCTTCCCTCGTCCCGGCCGGCCAGGCCCAACCGACGGCACCGGCCCCCGACACCGCGGCTCCCGCCGCTGCCACCGCACCCGCCGCCGCGCCGGCGCCGCAAATGACCGCGGACAATGGCGAAGTCCAGAAGATGGAAGTCGTTACGGTCACCGGTTCGAACATCCCGAACGCCAGCGAGGCCATGGCCGTGCCGGTGGCCGTGCTGACTCCGGATCAGATCCAAAACAGCGGCGTCGAGACGAACGTCCTTGATCTGCTGCGCAAGATCTCCCCCTCGATCAATGGCATCGGCGCGGAGAACGCCACGCTCGCCACGACGAATACCTTCGGCGGCGCGATTGTGCAGATTCATAATCTGCCGACCCTCGTCCTGATCAACGGCCAGCGGATGGCCTATGACCCGGCGGATGCGGCCGGCGGCCAGGAATTCGTGGATCTGAACGCGATTCCCGTCTCGGCGATCGAGCGGATCGAGGTGCTGAGCGACGGGTCCTCGGCCATTTATGGCTCCGACGCCGTCGGCGGCGTGATCAACGTAATCCTGAAGAAGGACTTCAACGGATGGCAGGTCAACACCCACTACGGAATCAGCGACAACACCGGGCACTACACCGAGCGGTCGGGCTCGGTGACCGGCGGCGTGAGCGACGGCAAGACCTCGATCACCGTGTCCGCCGAATACAATCAGCACGACCCGATTTTCGAGAGCACCCGCAATTACACCAACCCCTTCTACGGGACCACTTACATCCCCGGCATCGTCGAAGTCTTCGGCCTGTCGCCGACCAGCACCTACGACGAGGCCTTCCAGCTCACCCCCGGTCACAACGCCCCGCCCGGTGGGGGCGCCTATTCGATGGCCCAGCTGGTCGCGATGGGCTATTACACCGACCTCGGCAGCTTCAACAGCCCCGGA
>CAZWMF010000837.1:0-1598 GCA_964634535.1 uncultured Opitutaceae bacterium
CGCTGGTCGCCATCAAGGTGTTCTAGGATGGACTCGAGTTTGTGCCGATGACCTTTGCCGGGGGCTTGCCCGTGTTCGGTCCGGCCCAGGCCCGCCCCTCGGGCGGGGAGGACGCCGACGCGGACGCGCTGCATGCCTTCGCCGAACAACACAAGGCGAAGGATTGCCTGATCAATCTGGCGACGGGCTACACGGTCACCCTGTCTTCCCGCACCCGCCGGCCGGAAACCGAAACGGAGGCCATTCTGCTCATGCGGGACAACCCCGAGCGGTTGCTCGGCGAGGCCCCGGCCCACGGCTGCCGGCCGTCGCTCGTCTACCATCCGACCCACAATTTCGCGGCAGTCTTCTCCCACAAGGAAAGCGACATTGGTATGGCCGTGGCGCTCGCCCAGAAGGCCGGCCTCGGGCTGGCGCGCCTGCAGTGCGGCATGTCGAGCCTGCTCAATTACGTCGTGGGCAATCATTGGTCGGAAATCGGCAAGGAAGCCGAACTGCTCCTGGTCGACCGCTCCTCGCTGCTCTACATGTCGATCGGCGAGGGCTCATTCGGCCGGCCGCTGTTTGACATCGGCTTGAAGGAGGCGGCGCTCAAGGAGGCGATCACCGAGCGCGTCGGCAAGCTTAAGCCCGGCGGCAAGACCGTCCTCGTCAACGCGAGCGGCCTCGACATCGAGAAGCTGATCGAAGAACGCAACCACCATGACATCGTGGTCGTGCCGCTGAAGGATCAGGCCCAGCCTTTCCTGTGGGCCTGCGGCACGGATCGGCCGCGGCTGGGCTACGACCTGTTTCCCAATGAGCGGACGGTGCGTCCGTTCGCGCCGGCGCGGTTGCGGCCGGTCCCCTTCATCTTCTGGGGTGCGCTGGCGGCGTTTGTCGCCGTTTTCGGTCTCAACAGCTTTCGCGAGACGCGGGCCCGGCAGCTGACCGCGGCGCTGACCAATCAGGCCAACATGCTCGATCTGGGCAAGAAACAGGCGGTGAGCGCGATGCAGGCCGTCGTGGCCCGGGGCAAGGAAGCGTCGGACATCGCCGATTGGCTGTTGATCAGCCCGATGACCCAGACACTGTTGATCGAAATCAACAAGGAGATCGAGGCCGCCACCGCGGAGGGGTTGGCGGAAAACAAGTCGGTGGCGCAGGTGGATAGCTTGTCGATCTCCCGGGAGGAAGGCCAGCCGCAGATGCGCCTGTCCATCGTCCTGATCGGCGATTCCTCGGCGGCCAATCGGGTGTTTCAGCGCATTTCCTCCCTATTCGGCCGACTGGGCTTCAGCACGGTCGATTTGCGCGAAACCGTGGCGCCCCAGGGCTTCCGTTACGAACACTTGGTCAATCTGCCGAAGGGGGGCATCCCATGAAAAGCTACACGTTGCCGACTGTCCTGCTGCTGATGCTCAGCGTGTTGGCGGTGGTCGCCATCCTCCACAGTTTCGCGGGCGCAAGCCACGCGCTCTCCGAACTGGCCGCCGAGCGGATGACCGTGCAGAACGACCAGACGGAGCTCGCGGCAACCCAACAGGCCGCGAAGGCGGTCACCCAAAAGTCGGTCGAGTCCGACCATTTCCTGGATAAGTGGACCACGGAACTGCAGG
>CAZWMF010000838.1:0-1597 GCA_964634535.1 uncultured Opitutaceae bacterium
TCGACGTCAACGAAAGCTATATCAACCGAGTCGAGCCGGGCCAGCCGGTCGAGGCCACCCTCGACGCCTATCCCGACTGGAAGATTCCCTGCCGGGTCATCGCGATCATCCCGACGGCCGATCGGGATAAGTCCACGGTCAAGGTGCGGGTCGGCTTCGACCGGCTCGATCCGCGCATCCTCCCGGAAATGGGCGTCAAAGTGGCGTTTCTGGAGGCGGGCGGCGCCGGCCCGGGCGGCGGAGCCCGCGCGGTGCTCGTGCCGAAGACGGCCGTGCAGAGCCAGGACGGTCGCGATATCGTGATGGTCATTCACAACGGGCGCGCCGAACGGCGCGCCGTCAAAGTCCTGAATGTCGGCGCCGACCAGACCAGCATCGCCGCCGGCCTTTCGGCCGGCGAACGGGTGGCGGTGGACTGGCCGGCCGGACTGGCGGACGGCGTCGCCGTGCAGGAGATTTCACCATGAGCGAAAACGGTTCCACCACGAGCGCCGACCCCTTGGTCGCGGTCACGGGGGTCGACAAGGTGTTTCACCGCGGTTCCGAGGACATCCACGTCCTGCGCGACCTGAATCTGCAGGTGCGCGCGGGCGAGTTCCTCGCGCTGATGGGCCCGTCGGGATCGGGCAAGAGCACGCTGCTCAATCTGCTGGGCGGGCTCGACCACCCAACGAGCGGAACGATCAGCATCGGCGGCGAGCACGTGGACGGGTTGTCCGATCGGCGGCTGGCCGACTGGCGGGCCCGCCACATCGGCTTTGTCTTCCAGCTCTACAACCTCCTGCCGGTCCTGACGGCCGAGCGCAATGTGGAGTTGCCGCTCCTCCTGACGCCGCTCAGCAAGGCCGAGCGCCGCCAGCATGTGGCGACGGCGCTCGCCATGGTCGGCCTGACCGAGCGGGCGCGCCACTACCCCCGGCAATTGTCGGGCGGCGAACAGCAGCGGGTGGCATTGGCCCGCGGGATCGTCACCGACCCCACGCTGCTCCTGTGCGACGAGCCGACCGGCGACCTCGACCGCAAGGCCGGCGATGAAATCCTCGATCTGCTCCAGGCGCTCAACCGCGAGCACGGCAAGACAATCGTGATGGTCACGCACGACCCGCACGCCTCGGCGCGCGCCGCGCGCACGGTCTACCTGAACAAGGGCCAGCTCAGCGATCGGCCGGGCGACTAGGCGCGAAGGGCGGCCACCGATGAAATTCCTGCCGCTCATCTGGAGCAATCTGCGGCGCAAGCCCGTGCGGACCATCTTGACGCTGCTCTCGATCGTCGTCGCCTTCGCGCTTTTCGGCTTCCTGTCGTCGATCCGCGAGGCCCTGGTCGGAGGCATCGACGTCGCGGGGGCAAACCGCCTGATCGTCCGCCAGAAGGTGTCGATCATCCAGTTGCTGCCGCTCAGTTATCAGGCGCGGATGGAGCGCATACCGGGGGTCTCGCTCGTGACCCATCAGACCTGGTTCGGCGGAATCTACCAGGAGCCGAAGAACTTCTTCATGCAGAATCCGGTCGACCCGGAGTCGTTTCTCGAAATGCATCCGGAGTTCCTTCTGCCCGCCGCGCAAAAGGCGGCCTGGCTGCGCACCCGGACCGGGGC
>CAZWMF010000839.1:0-1591 GCA_964634535.1 uncultured Opitutaceae bacterium
GCAACTGGCGCACCAGCCGAACCGTCCGACGCAATCCGCTGGAAATCGGAGTCGGGCAGCATCGGCAGCTCGACGCGCTCAAGGTGCACTGGTTCGATCTGTCGACGGCGCAGGTCGACGTGCCGGTCGGGCGGGGCATGTTTACCGTGACCGAGCCGACGCTCCCCAGCGGCTCCTGTCCGTACCTGTACGCGTGGGACGGCCACGGCTTCACCTTCGTAACCGACATCCTCGGCGCCGCCCCGCTCGGGCTGCCGCAAAACGAGGGAAAATTCGTGCCCGCCGACGCGGAGGAACTGTTGGGCCTCGGCGGAGAAGCGCAGTTTCCGTCGCGGAATGGCGCCTACGAAATCCGCATCACCGACGAACTGCGCGAAGTGCTCTACCTGGACGAGGCCCGGCTCATCGCCGTCGACCACCCGCGCGGCACGGTCGTTTACCCGACGGGCAAGATGCGCGCCGCGCCGCCGTTCCCGCCGCCGGAGCTCTGGACTCTGCGACCCCTTGGCCCGCCCCGCCACGCGGTGCGCAGCGACGGCCTCGACGTCACGGCGACCCTTGCCCGGGTCGACCAACAGATGGTTTCCCCGGTGCGCCTGCGCCGACCGCAACTGCGCGGTCTGGCCGAGCCATATTCGGTGGCGCTCGATTTCGGCCCGCTGCCGGTCGAGCGGCCCTTGGTGCTCGCGCTGACGGGCTGGATCCATTTTGGCGGCGGGATGGCCAACATCGCCGCGGCGTTGGATCCGACGCTGCCCTACCCCTTTCCCGTGCTCGAGGCGGAACTGGCGGACGGAACTTGGCGGAAGGTGGACGTCGATGTCGGTACGCCCGCCGGCAAGACGAAAACCATTCTGGTCGACCTGGAGGCCAAGCTGCCCGCCGGGACTCGGCGGCTCCGACTATCCACCGCCTTCGAAATCTACTGGGATTGCGCGCTGCTGTGCGAAAAAGTCGGCTCGGCGGCCACGCGGGAATTCAACCTGTCGCCCGCGCGCAGCGATCTGCACTGGCGCGGGTACAGCCGCTATGCCGACCAGCCGCCGTCGCTGCCCCTCACGCCCATCTACTCCGACGTCCGGTCGACTCCCCCGTGGGATTACCTGCCAGCCGGCTGGTTCACCCGATACGGCGCGGTCGGCGACTTGGTGGCCCAACGCGACGACCGGCTGGTCTTGCTCGACGGCGGCGACGAACTGGCGCTGTCCTTCGACGCCGCGCAGCTGCCGCCGCCGGCCCCGGGCTTGACGCGCGATTTCTTCCTGCACGTGGTCGGTTGGGACAAGGACGCCGACTTCCACGTGGGTCAGGGCTGGCGGCTCGAGCCTTTGCCCTTTAGGGGAATGGACGACCAGGCCTATGGACGCAATGGGCGACCGGGTCGGCTCGACGACACCTGGATCAAGGCGTACAACACCCGCTGGGTCGGCCCAGTCGTCGTTCATCCGGGTGGCAAGCTCGTCCAGACTCCCTAGCCTCGAACATCATGCGCAGCACGACACGTCCGCCCACGTTGGACCGGGCTAGGCCGGTAATACGCTCCCGCACCCGGGCTTGGTGTGAAATAGGGTTCGCCCGCTACTGGGCCGAG
>CAZWMF010000840.1:0-1590 GCA_964634535.1 uncultured Opitutaceae bacterium
CGCAAAGGAATCCGGCTCAACCCGGGCCAGTTGGGCGTATTCCGCCACGGTTCGTGCGCTGTCGGTGCGCCGGAGCAGCTCGCAAAGCTGGGTCCAGTCCAGACGGCGGCCGAGCGAGAGAAGATTCATGTAGAATTCCCCCAAATCGCCCAAATCCCGCTGGGCCAGCGCGGTGTCCGCCAGGCCGTGCACCTCGCGCTGCAACGGCGCCGAGAGCCGGTCGCCTTGGTAGAGAAAGGCGGTCAGGAGGATGAGCGCATCCACCGGTTGGCCCCCGGGCTGGTCGGCCGCCACCAAGCGGCCGGACAAACCCAGCGAACGGGTCCGCAGGAGAGCCTGCACGCCGATGGAGCCGGAACCGGCCAGATAGGCGTGCAGGGCCTCGCGCGAGCTCACCGGCAGGAAAAAGTCCAGCGCGGGCCGGCCGGCCGTCGCTCCCGCCGGGCCGGTTTCCGGGAAAACGGTGACGACATAGGGATCCCATCCGCCCCAGGCGACATAGGCCGGCTCGCGCGACTCGAGCTGGGCGAGGTCGCGCGCCAAGGCGGCGGCGCCCGGGTCGCCGACGCTCCGGGCGGTCATCAGCACCATCGCCGCCGGGCCGATTTTCTCGGTTTCGACCAACTGCCGGCCGAAGCCCGCGACGGTGGCCGTCCCTTCGCCGGCGCTGCGGAGGACCGCCGGGGCCAAGGCCCGCGGATGAACGGGCAGCAACCAGGCCAGCGCGACCAGCACGACCCCGGCGGCAACCCAGGCCGGCCCCGCGGGTCGTCGTCGTTCAATCTGGTCGGATGCGCGCATATTGGTTTGCGGCGCCGGCGCGGGCAATGCACGCTTATGCGCCACCCTGAAGTGACCGATGTCCCTTGCGATTGTTCAGTATAACAACCCGATTTTGAGGAAGAAAGGAAGCCGGATTACGGTCTTTGACGCCGAATTGGCGCGGTTTTCCCGCGCCATGGTCGCCGCGATGCACGAGGCCGAAGGCATCGGCTTGGCCGCCCAGCAGGTGGGGCGGGCCATCCAGCTCTGCGTCGTGGATTTGCGGGAGAGCGAGGCGGAATTTCATTGGGAGTTGGACGGAGGCCGTCCGCCCCGCGAACTGTTCATGCCGTTTGTGATGGCCAATCCCGATCTGACGGTCGCTTCGGGCACGCCGGAGGATGTCTACGAGGAGGGCTGCCTGTCCTTTTCGCAGATTCGCGGCGAAGTGAAGCGGCCCGTCGCGCTGACCGCGCGCTTCCAGGACGAAAAAGGCACGCCGCATCTCCTGACCTGCGACGGGCTGCTGGCCCGCTGCATTCTTCACGAGGCCGATCATCTGAACGGCATCCTGTTCATCGACCGGATGGAGAAGAAGGTTCGCGCCGGGATCGACGAAGCCTTGCGCGCGCTCGCCAAACAGACCCGGGCCGAAGCCGGAACATCGGCGGCATGAGCGCTGGCTCCGAGGGGATGAGCTTCGCGCCGGCGGGAAAGCCCCGGCCGGTGGTGGGACCGGGCGAATTTGTCTTTGCCGCCGCCTTTTTGGACCACGGCCACATCAACGGCCAGTGCAACGGCCTGACCGAGGCCGGCGGAACGCTCAAG
>CAZWMF010000841.1:0-1588 GCA_964634535.1 uncultured Opitutaceae bacterium
GCCAGGGTGTAGAGATGGCCGAGGACCTTATCGAGCTAACCGTTGACGATGCACTCGCCTGGCGCAATTGGCTCGCGGACTATCACGCGGAGTCGACCGGGGTGTGGCTCGTGCTGGCGAAAAAGGCGACGATGGCGCCGACGAGCCTGACCTACGATCAGGCGCTTGACGAGGCCTTGAGCTACGGCTGGATCGACGGACAACTCCGCAAGAGAACCGAGACCACGTACTGCCAGCGTTTTACGCCGCGCCGGGCGCAAAGCGCTTGGTCGAAGCGGAACGTCGCCATTGTCGAGCGGCTCGTCCTCGAGGGGCGGATGCACGCTGCAGGTCTGTCCGAAGTCGAGCGGGCGAAGGCGAGCGGACGCTGGGACGCCGCCTACGCTGGGCCGACCAGCATCGAAGTCCCCGCTGACTTCGCGACTGCGCTGGCATCAAATCCCAAAGCACAAGCCATGTTCGAGATATTGAACAGCCAAAACCGCTACTCGGTGCTCTACCGGATCGAAACCGCCAAGCGCGCCGACACCAGGGCCAAGCGCATCGAGCAGTTCGTGGCGATGCTCGCCCGCGAAGAGACCATCCACCCGCAAAAGGGGATCCGGTCCCGTTAAGAATCGAGCGGCTCCGTCTTTCGCTTCATCTTCCTGTTCCCACTCACGTAGGCCACGAAGGATTCGCCGGTCGGCATCGTTCGCTAGGGGCCACCGAGTAATTCATATGGCTGGTACCTCGGGCCGGGAGTTTCGACGTACAAGACGGTTGTCTGGCAACCCGTGCCAAGAATCGCACTGCCCGACGGCATCACTCCCATGACCTGTTGAGTCAAGCTCTTGAATGGCGCAGGCAATTTTCTCTGCGCGGGACCTTGTGGCTGATAGTAACGACCACAGATCATCAAGCGAGGCGAGTAGGACGAGAAGACGTCCAGAGTATGGAATCTCCAACCACTCCACCCGATTAAACCGCCGGTGCCGCAGACAGTCGCCGTGAGCCCTCAAACCGAGCCGACGCAGCCCGCGCCGGTGAAGGGAAACTCTGCTAGACCCCCTAAGGGAGGCAGAGGCGTGGGTCCACGTAAGGTTGGGGATTTCTACATAGATAACGTGAACGAGAAGATAGCCGCCGCCGAAGCCATGAAGAAGAGAGAGCCCTCTGCGGTGACGTCCGCAATGTCAGGACTCTTCAACCGTGGGGCGTTTTCATGCCAGTCTACCGAAAGCTGGCCGGAGATGTTGTGGGCCGCGTCTGCAACGCGAATCGTACTAATGGACAACATCGGGTTTTTTAAGCAGGAGCCAAACACCCGAGAAGCGATAGCGCAAGGCGCCGACATACTCCTTGAAATGCAAAAAGATATTGCGCCAATGTGGGGACCTGACTTCAAAGCGTCGGACCACGCGGAGTTCTATGCCAGCGATCACGATGAATTCATCAATTCCTTGCCGATAATGATGAAGGACCCCAACGATACTGATCTGCAATCATCTCGCAGGAACAACGTCACAAAGCTTAGGCAAGCATTGGCAAAGGTCATTCCATTTGCGGATAAAAGACCCTGCACTTCAGGGGGTGAGCCGGTCCCACC
>CAZWMF010000842.1:0-1586 GCA_964634535.1 uncultured Opitutaceae bacterium
CAACCATGCCACCGACCGCTCGCTGATCATCCTCGACGAAATCGGACGCGGCACGTCGACCTACGACGGCCTGAGCATCGCCTGGGCCGTGGTCGAGCACCTGCACCGGGGTGCCGACCGCGGCCCCCGCACGCTCTTCGCCACCCATTACCAGGAGCTCACCCAACTCGACCGGCACCTCCCGCGGCTGCGCAACCTGTCGGTGGCCGTCAAGGAGTGGAACGATGACATCGTCTTCCTGCGCCGGGTGGTCCCCGGGGCCGCCGACCGCAGCTATGGCATTCAGGTCGCCCGGCTGGCGGGACTGCCCCTGTCCGTCATCGACCGGGCGCGCGCCATCCTGTCTGGCCTGGAGGGCGAGGACGCCCAAGTCAGCGTGCCAGCGCCCAAGGCGCGCCCGAAAAAGAAGATCACCGTCACCCCCGAAAGCGGCGACGCGCAGTTGCCGCTCCTCTAGGAGGCCGAGGGCGCGTGCGCCGGAAAGGTGTCGCCGGATTCGCCGGGAATGGCGAGGGATGCCGGTCAGCCCGGAGTTTTCGTGAAAACAGGGCAAATCCTGCCCAAATCGCCCGGGCAAAGAGAGCCTCGGGCTCGTTTCGATGGGCGGAAAAGCCCACCTCGCCTTGGGTCCCTTTCGATCGGCAATTCAAACGATCTTCTTTTGGGGTCAGGAAAATCCGGTCAAGATCGGCCATTCGTAACGCTCGCGCGTCTCGAAGGGCGTTGACGCTGATGGCGGGCGCTTCAAGCATGCCGCGCAGTCTATGAGTGCGCCGGGCCCCAAATTGGATGATCTGCGCATCGAACGCAGGATGGCGAAGGACTCGCCGCGGCGAATCGGGCCGGCTGTGCTCGTCGCCGGGCTGCTCGTCGTCGCCGCCGCCCTGGTCCTCGGGTATTTTCTGCGGCCCCGGCCGCTCGCCGTGCACACCGCGGCGGTCGAGGAGGCCCCGGACGAGGCCACCGCGCGAACCGTTCTGAACGCCTCGGGCTACGTCACCGCCCGCCTCGAGGCGACCGTCTCCTCCAAGGTCACCGGCAAGGTGACGGAGGTCCTGATCGAGGAGGGCACCCAGGTCGCATCCGGCCAGGTGCTCGCCCGCCTCGATGCCACGAATGTCCAGGCGAGCCTCCTCTTGGCCGAGGCGCAGCTCCAATCGGCGCGAACCGCCATCGAAGAGACCCAGGCCCAGTCGAAGGAGGCCGAACAGGACTTGGCCCGCCAGGCGAGCCTGTTGAATACGCATGTCGCGGCCCAGGCCGATTTCGATCACGCCGAGGCGGCCGCCCTGGCCTACCGGGCGCGCCTGGCCCGCCAGCAGGCCGATGTGACCGTGGCGGAGCGCACGGTGGAAGTCTGGCGCCAGCAGTGCGACGACATGGTCATCCGGGCGCCCTTCGACGGCGTGGTGACGTCCAAAAACGCCCAGCCGGGCGAGATGATTTCACCGATGTCGGCCGGCGGATTCACGCGCACCGGCATCTGCACGATCGTCGCCATGAACTCCCGCGAGATCGAGATCGACGTCAACGAAAGCTATATCAACCGCGTCGAGCCCGGCGAGGCGGTCGAGGCCACCCTCGAC
>CAZWMF010000843.1:0-1583 GCA_964634535.1 uncultured Opitutaceae bacterium
TCCTATTACGAGGACCTGGTCGAACGGGTGGACGCGCCGATCGACATCCGGGTGGAGGCCGGCTACAAGCTTGGCAACCTGTACGTGCGGCTCCAGCGGCCCGACGAGGCCGCCACCACCTGGTTCACCGAAGTGGTCCGGCCGTTCCTGTTGGATCCGGCGAAGGCGGCCGCCTTGGGCAGCCCCGGCCGTTCCTGGATGGCTCGGACGCTTCTGGAGATGGGGCAGCTGCTGAAGGACAAGGGACGGGCCGACGAGGCTCGCGAAGCCTGGCAGCGACTGATCGAGGCCGGATTGCCCGGATCGAACCTCGCCAACACCTATCTGGCCACGCTCACCCGCACCCCGGCCAAGTCCTAGACCGTTTTACCGTCATGGCTTTCATCAACTTCAACGTCTTCGACATGGGAGGCCCCATGATGTGGGTCCTCCTCGTCCTGGCCTTGCTCGGGTTCGTGGTGTTCATCGAGCGCTCGCTGTATCTGCACCGGGGCCAAATCAATTCGACCGCATTCATCAGCGGCATCAAGAACATCCTGGCCAAGCGGCGCCTGGTCGAGGCCCTGACCGTTTGCGAGGAAACCCCCGGACCGGTCGCGGCGGTGGTGAAGGCGGCGCTGCTCCATGCCGACGATGCGGCTGAGCCGATGCGTTATCACGTGCAGGCGGCCGCCTTGGTCGAGTTGCCCGCTCTGGAACGGCGTTTGGGCTCGCTGGCGGCGATCGCCCAAGTCGCTCCGCTCGTCGGATTGCTCGGCACGGTGATGGGTTTCTATGAGACGCTCCACGCATTTGACCGCAATTACGCAACCGCGGCCGAGTTGTCCCATGGGATGGTCGAGGCGCTCCTGGCGACGGGAGGCGGCCTTCTCTTGGCGATTCCCGCCCATTTGGCCGGGCATTTTCTGGCCGGCCGGGTGCGGGCCATCGTCCGCGACGTCGAATGGTCGGGAAACGAAATCATGACCTACCTCATGACGGAATACCGGAGCCCGGAACGTCCTGCGGGAGAGACCGCGCCATGATTACGCGGCCGCTCGATCTGGCCTCCCGCCTGACGCCGCCGCCCCGCAGCCGCGACGGCCTTTTTTTCGTCAATGTCGGCTTGCTCGTGTTCTTCTTTTTCATCTGCGGATCGCGGTTCGTGCTGGCGCCTGGTCTCGGGCTCGGATTCCAACTGCCGCAGGTGGTCGGCGCGCGCGCAGGCGCGGCGGCCACCACGGCCACGTTGAGCATCCTTCCCTCGGGCCAAATCCTCACTCGGGACGGTCCGGTGACATCCGCCCAGCTCCCCGAGTGGCTGCGGCGCAATGCCCAGCAGTCGGCCCATCCAATCTTGTTGATCATTGCCAGTCAGGATGTTCCGTCTGGAGAATTCCTGAAGTTAGTCGGATTGGCCAAGGAGGCCGGGTTTGCCAGCACCGTCATGGCGGCGGAGGAAAGGCCGGTCGGCGGGTACTGAGGTCGAATGGCCCAACTCATTGAGAGAAAAGACAAAAGGCGATGGTTGGCCGCGCTCGTGGGCGGCGTTGCTGGTCTTGGACTAGTCTTGGCGCTATTCCGATCCCCGCAGGAACCGCCTC
>CAZWMF010000844.1:0-1581 GCA_964634535.1 uncultured Opitutaceae bacterium
TTCACGGACGAATCCTGCGTGGCCGAACAGGTTTATTGAACTCGCCATGAGGTCTTTTTTTCGCGCCCGCCTCGGCCTTGGCGTCGCCCTGGCCGGTCTGACCGGCCTGATCCGGGCGGCGGGCGAAACTGCGCCGGAATATCCGTTTCCGGTCGCGATCGAAGTCGGCGCGTCCGACTTTGTCCATGGCGACAGCATCAGCATCGCCGAAGTTCGGGGAACCCAGGCGACCATCGTCCCGAACGGGACCTATTGCGTCACCGGCACCTATAACCTGGCATCGAGGGATAAGGCTCTTCTGTCCCTGTTCATGACCGCCGCCAACAGCGGCTGGACGCCGATCGGAGCGCAGCAGCAGATCCGTGTCTCCAAAGGGACCGGCCAATTTCGGCTGATCGCGACTTTTCCCACCCAAGGGTACCTGCACCTGAGCTTCTACCCAATTCCTTCGGGCGAGTCCTTCGGAACCGTTTACTTTGGCCAAGGCGCCTGGGTGCTGCGGGAGCTGTGGGGTCATTCGTCAGCCCCTCACTCTTCGCCGGCCGGTCCGAACCAGGCTCTTTTCGATTTTCTGGGCGAGCCGGTCGCACCGCCCCAAAATCTAAATCCCGCTTATTCTAACCACGGGCTGTTCAATGCGGTGTCGCTTGCGGCCATGAACGGGGGGGTCAAGCTCTCCGAGCTGATCATCGATGATTCGGAATTCCCTTTCATCGTCGGGGTGGTGTGCCCGAATGGCGACTATGATAAGCTCGTGGCCGAAATAAAGAAAATGCAGGGCTACCAATACGGCGGCTCGGTCAGCAACTCCAGCCAGGCCGCCTTCAACATCGTTCCCCGGGGCAGTTTTCCACCGGAGGATCGAGAGCGGATCAGCCGGCGGATGGTGCTGCGCTACCAGGTGCTGTTCCACCGGCTCCAATCCGGGCGATCCCGTCCCTAGCTTTTCCCCCGGACCGCGCCACCCAGCCACGAAACCAAGCTCCCGCTGCCATGAAGAGAACTCGTCGGCTTTTCTGCCTCGCCGCACTGAACGCAGCCTGGATCGCAGGCTGCTCGACGCCGGCGGCCCGCATTCGGTCCGACCCGGCGGCGTTCGCCCGTTTGCCTCCTGCCGAGCAGGCGCTGGTTCGCGCGGGCCGAATCAGGCAGGGCTTCGATCCGGCGGCCGTCCGGCTGGCCCTGGGCGAGCCCGACCGGATTATCACGCAGATCGACAACGCCGGTCCCCTGCAGACCTGGCTCTATATCGCCAGGCATCTTCATCCCGAGGCCTATGATTACAGGTCGTTGCCCGACTCGGCGTCCTGGGATCCGGATCTTCCCGATGGCTACTTTGACCCGGGCTACCGCGGGCGGTACGCGGGTTTGCTCGCTGGAGGTTCGTCCCGACCGCCGCTAGTTGAAACCTGGGTTTCCACCCCCTATTTCAAAATCGTGATTGGTTTCCGCAATGGACAAGTCGCCAGGATCATTCACGGCGCGCCAGATGGTCTCAGCCCTGAATTCGAAGCCGCCGCCGCCAACTTCCAGGCTCAAGCGGAGCTTCCGGTCTATTCGACTCCCATCGCCCGGCAGCAT
>CAZWMF010000845.1:0-1579 GCA_964634535.1 uncultured Opitutaceae bacterium
GGTCGATGTCGCCGCTCTCGAGCAGCAGCGCCTCGGCCTCCTTCAGCACGCTGATGGCCTGCAGGTTCTCGTTCACCTGCTGGTAAAAATAGGCCAGGACCAGCCAGTTGCTGAGGGTGGATTCGATCCCGCCCGTCTTCAGCCCCTGGTAGAGCAATTCCGTGGCCTTGCCGAACTGGCCGACCTGGTTGTACATCGTCACCAGGTTGTAATTGTCCTTCGGGGTCTTCAGGTAGCCCAGCGCCTGGGCCCGCTCGATCGTGTTGATCGCGCAGGCGTAGTACTCCCGCATCAGGTCCGGCCGCTTCTCGCTCGAGGAAGCCAGGTTGACGTAGATGGCCATCAGCTCGGCCCAGTATTCCTTGCTGGTGGGCTTCAGCCGGATCAGCCATTCGAGGCCTTGGGCCGCGCCCGGCAGGTCGCCGGACTGCTGATCCTCGACCGTCAATAGCTGGTACAGGGAATCGCGCGGGTGGATGTCGAGCCGGAGGGCCAGGCGCGTCTCCTTGCGCGCCTCGCTCAGCTCGGCCTGATCGATGTGATCGGGGTCGACCACGGCCTTCTGGTAAAGCAGCACCGCATACAGGTACACCTGGTCCGAGCCGGGATGCGGGCTCTCGGCCAGCCATTCCTTCATGTACTCCATCGCCTTGTCGAACAGTGCCCGCTGGCCGGCGGCGTCGTTCTTCACCGACAGGGCCTTGATGTAGTAGAGCTGGCCGGCGAATTGCAGGCGGTCGACCCGGTCCTTCGGGGTGAGATATTCCGGATGGGCATGGGCCAGCGCGATGACATGCTCGAGCGGCGCGATCGCGTCGTTGGGCCGGTCCATGTACTGCCAATAGATCTTCCAGAGCGTGTCATCGATCACGCTGATGTCGTAGCTGTTCGGCTCGGCCGAGGCGGAGAGGCCGTTCAGCAGGTCCAGCGCCGCCTGCCAGTTCTTGGCGTTGATCAGCGGCTCGAGCGTCTGGAAGCCTTCGGAGGTCTTTTCCGACAGGCTGGGCGGCTCGGCATCGTCGGCCCGGGCGGCCAGCGGCAACGCCAGCAGGCAACCGCAGAGAATCAGCTGAAACAGGCGTCCGGCGGGGAGCCGGGAAGAAGGGAGCGTGAACACGGGCGGATTATTCGCTATTGAGGGAGAAGACGATGGGCACCTGCATGTGGGTGTTGACCGCCCGGCCGCCCCGCATGCCCGGCCGGAAACGCCACTTGCTCACCGCCTGGACGGCCGCTGACTCGAATTCCCGCTGGGTCGAGCTCGCCGCATAGGCGTTGCGAACCTCGCCGTTGGTATCGACGATGAAGTCGACGAGCACATTGCCGGAGATCCCGGCGCGGCGCATCTCAAACGGATATTGCGGGCGGACCTGCACGGTCGCCTGCGGGATCTTGTCGAGCTTGGAGATATCAAAGACTTCCCCGATGCCCTTCGCCCAGTTCCCCGTATTCTGCGGAATCGTGATCGCGGTCTTGTTGACCGCCAGATTGTCCGGCACCGGCGGCTGCAACTGCTGCACAAACGAGGTGTCGGTCACCATCTGCGGCACGTCGTTGAGCATCGGCGGGGCGAAATCCT
>CAZWMF010000846.1:0-1574 GCA_964634535.1 uncultured Opitutaceae bacterium
GCCCAGCGCCGTGACACTAAGGAGCAGGTTCAGCCAAGTGAGTTTCTCGGTTAAGCGCCAAAAGCAGTACGTCGCCACGAAAAACCACAGGGTGGCTGCCATGTCGGCCGTGACCAGAGCCCCGTGCGCGAGCATCGTTGGGTCCAGTGCAAAGAGGAATACGGAAATCAATCCTCCGGTCGCGCCGAATAGCCGTTTGGACCATTGGTAGACCAAAAGACCAACGCCCACGCCCAGCAGGGAAATCATCGCCCGCGCCTGCAAGAGCATCGATCCGGTGTCGTTGCCCATCATGTAGAAGAATCGATACCCCCTCTCCCACTCTCCGGTCATTCGGGATGGAGCCGTGCTCGCCTGGACCACCTTCAGATGCTCGAAAAGGAGCGGGAGGGCCGCCCAAGCCTGGGCGAAGACTCCGACATCGGGCCAATTCTTCAGCTCGGGATGCGTCCAGTAGTAATAGCCGAACGTCAGATGCAACGGTTCGTCGTAGGTACTCGATTTCGTGGCCGCGGCCGACACCGCCAGGATAACGTAAATCAGCATCAACCCTCCACACACGAATATCGGCCACCGGGCATTCTCCGAAATCGTCGCCGGATTCAGTGCGTTCCCAGTTGGGTCCGCCGGCTTTACCCTCTTCCCGCGGCGGGTTTCGCGGTGCTTCATCTGAAGCTGTAGGATCTTATGCCACGGTTATAGGTCAACGCGCCAAACTCGAAAGCGACGCCGGCCCAATGTAAAGACTTGAGCAGATCGTTACGGAGACGCCAAGCTGCGGTAGGCGGGTGGGTCAAACGCCCGAAACTGCCGGGGGTGCTCGCGGACTTGGGCGATCAGGGCCTCGATCTCGTCGTAAAATCGGTGGCCGGGCGCCAGGCTATGGCCCGAGTCAACGTCCAAGGACGGTTCCATGAACGACCTGTCAGGGGACTATGCTCGATCCCGAAAAAGTCGGCTTGCCAAGGCGTCGGATCCAATCAAATGTGCAGGGGTCGTTTATTTCCTATGACCTCGCGCGCCCTTTATATTTCCCCGTTTGCCGTCGCGCGCGCGGTTTCCTCGATCACCTGAGTCGAGTTGAAGCCCGCCGCAACGAGCGGGCTAGCCGGAATCCCCGTGGGATTCCTCCCCGGCCCCTCTCCTGTCGAGCGGGCTGTCCGTCGCCACTTCCCGCACTTTTCCGCAACGCGCCATGTTTTCCCAAGCCCATACCATTTGGACCATCATGCGAGGCCACCGGCTTCGTTATGGCCTTGCCCTGGGCTACCTCGTCCTGGCGACGGTCGTCAATTTTGGAATTCCTTTGGTCGGCAGTGCGGCGATTGACTATGCCGTATCTGACAAAGTGGCCGGCCCGGGCACGCCCTGGGTGATTGAAATCGTGCTCCGGCTGGTCGGGGGCGCGACCCGGTTGCGCAGTCACCTGTGGCTGTCGACTGTGATGATGTTCGGCCTGAGCGTCGTGAGCGGATTCTTCACCTACCTGAAGGGCTGGCAGGCCTCCCGGGCGAGCGACGGCATCGCACGGCAGCTGAAGAACGAACTCTACGATCACCTCAGCCACCTTCCGG
>CAZWMF010000847.1:0-1574 GCA_964634535.1 uncultured Opitutaceae bacterium
CGCGCGGCCTTGCGCCTCAACCCGGCCGACGGCGACGCGCGGATCCAGTTCGAGGCCGTGCTGCGGGATCTGGGGGCCGCCCCGCGGTGACGATTTCCGGTTTCGGGGCGCGCCGGTGGACGTGGGGCGTGGCGGCGTTGATCGTCCTCGCCGGGCTGGCCGCCTACGCGAACAGCCTGCGCGGCGGATTCGTCTATCTCGACGGCTCGGCCATCGTGGACAATCCGAGTATTCGGCACTTGACGGATTGGCGGACCGTCCTCGCGCCGCCGGCCGATGGCGGCCTCACGGTGGGCGGCCGACCGCTCGTCAACCTGTCGCTGGCCGTCAACTATGCGCTCGGGGGACTCCGACCCGCGGGCTATCACGCGTTCAACTTGGCCGGACACCTCCTGGCCGGCCTGGTCCTCTTTGGCATCGTGCGCCGCACGCTGGCCGCCCGCGGGCCGGCCGGGCCGGCCCTGGCCGGCGCCGGGGCGGTCGCCCTCGGGTGGACCGTGCATCCCCTGGGCACGGAGGCGGTCGCCTACGTCATTCAACGCGCGGAGTCGCTGATGGTGCTCGCCTACCTGCTGACCATGTATTGTTTCATTAGATACGCGGACGGCGGCCGGGGCGCGCGGGGCTGGGCCGCCCTGAGCGTGCTGGCCGCCGTCGCCGGGCTGGTCGCCGGCACCGGCCTCAACCGCGGCGGCACCGCGGGGTTCAACCTGGGGTTCTCCTGGTGGGGTTATGTGCGGACGCAGTTTCCGGCCGTGGTCCGCTACCTCGAACTCGCGGTCTGGCCGCATCCGCTGGATTTCTATTATACGCCCGAGTGGCGGTTGGGCTTCGGGCGGGTCGCCCTCTCGGCGGTGGTCGTGGCGGCCCTGGCGGTCGCCACGGGGGTGGCGCTGCGCCGCCGCTCGCCGGCCGGTTTCTTAGGCTTTTGGTTCTTTGCCATCCTCGCGCCCACTTCGCTCGTGCCGGGGATGAGCCAGACGATGGCCGAGCACCGGATGTATCTGGCGCTCGTGCCGGTGCTCGCCGCAATGGTTTGGCTCCTGGCGCGGGTCTGCGGCCGGTTCGCCGGCCGGGCCGCCCCCGCGGCGTTCGCGCTCGCCGTCCTCCTCTGGGCGGCCGGCTTGGGGCTGTTGACCGCGCGGCGGACCGCGGTCTATCGCAACGAACTTTCGCTCTGGGCCGATACCGTGGAGAAGAGTCCGGACAATGCGTTTGCCCAAAATAATCTGGGCATCGCCCTGGCCGGGGCCGGGCGGTCGGCCGAGGCGGCCGTTCACTTTCGCGAGGCGCTCGTCCTGCGCCCCGACTATCCCGAGGCCGAAAACAATCTGGGACTGACCCTGGCGGAGGCGGGGCGCCCGGCCGAGGCGATCCCTCACTATGAACGCGCGCTCGCCTTGAAGAGCGCTTACGCCGAGGCCGAGGCCAATCTGGGCTTTGCCTACGCGGCCGTGGGGCGCGGCGCCGATGCTTTGCGGGCGCTCGAGACCGCGGTGCGCGACCATCCGGACAACGCGGAGGCCCACAACGACCTGGCGGTCGTCCTGGCCGGGAGCGGACGGCTGGACCGG
>CAZWMF010000848.1:0-1572 GCA_964634535.1 uncultured Opitutaceae bacterium
GGTTGCGGCGGGTCCTTCTATTCCGCCACCACCTTGAGCTTCGCGATCACCCCCTGGAATAGGGGTTTCCCATCGTAATCTCCGACCGGGCGTCCGTTGTCGTGGCCGACACAGAAATCCTCCGCGGGCTGGACGGGGATCGTGCCCGGCGACTTGCCGGTGGCGACGGTCTTACCATCCACGGTGAGCGTCATTCCGCCATCGCGGGCCAGGCGTGCCTCCGCGCGAAACCGGCCGACGGGGGCTTGGGGGGCGGTGATGGCGACCGGGTGGCGGCGTTCCCGCACCGTGAAAACGGGTTTGCCCGCGCGCAGATGCAGGGCGTAACCGTTGGCGTCGCCGCCCTGGGCCACGATGACCCCTTGGCCGGTCTCCGGTTCGACCTCGACCGAGATGGTGAGGGACTTGCCGGCGATCTGCGGCGCGATGTCCGGGCCGAGCGTGTCGCCGATGGCCATCTTGGCCAGGTCATCGAGGTCATAGTGGGCGGTAATCAGATCCGGCGCGGGCGCCTGTCCGGCCAGCCATAACCCGACCGGGTGGGTGACCCGCCCCGGCGGGCGCACGCCGGGCCCGAGTTTGGTGATGCCCAGGTCGGCGTCCATCCTCGCGACGAGCGTTTGGAGGCGCTTCACCACGTCCGGATGCTCGGCGGCCACGTCCTGTTTCTCGCCGATGTCGGTGTCGAGGTTGTAGAGAGTGGGCTTGAACGGCTCGGCGGTGTTCGCGGGCGCGGGGGCCGTGTTCCCTCGGTTTTCGTTTTGGCGGGCGATGGCGAGCTTCCACGCGCCGGCCCGCACTGCCTGCATGGCGTTGCCCGAGAAATAGTAATGCGCCGGGTGGGGCGACTCTTTGGTTTGGCCGAAGAGGAGCGCCGAGAGGTCGCGGCCGTCGATGGGGTGGTCCGAGGGGAGGGCGCCGCCGGCCAATTTCACGAACGTCGGCAGAAAGTCGTAGTTCGCCGCCACTGCGTCGCTCGAGGTTTGCGCCGGCACCTTGCCGGGCCACCAGGCGATGGTCGGTTCGCGCACACCGCCCTCGTAGGTGCCGCCTTTGCCGCCGCGCAAGGGACCGGCCACGCCGCCGTCGGTTCCCTGCGTCAGCCAGGGGCCGTTATCGCTGGTAAAGATCACGAGGGTGCGCTCGGCCAGGCCCAACTCGCGCACCGTTTCCAAGACGCGGCCCACGCTCCAATCGACTTCCTCGACCCAGTCGCCGTAGCGGCCATTGGCGGACTTGCCGCGGAACCGCTCGCCCGGGTGGATCGGCACATGCACGGCGGTATGAGGCAGGTAGAGGAAGAACGGGCTGTCCTTGTGCTCCTGGATGAACTTGACCGCCTCGTCGGTGTAACGTTCGGTCAGGCGGTTCTGTCCCTCGGGCGAGACGGTTTCGATGACCTCGTTGTTTCGGACCAACGGCAGGGGCGGACGATGCTCCCGCTTCGCCGCGGCCAGGTTGGTCGGGCCGCCCATGTCGTTCGAGTAGGGCAGGCCGAAGTAGCGGTCGAAGCCGTGGCGCGTGGGGAGAAAATCCGGGTGATCGCCCACATGCCACTTGCCGATGGCGATC
>CAZWMF010000849.1:0-1569 GCA_964634535.1 uncultured Opitutaceae bacterium
GCCTGTCGTTTGTCCTGCTGCTGGTCGCGCCCGTGCTCAAGCGGCGGCGCGGCGCCGCGCAGGCCGGGACGGTCTCGTGAACGGGCTCATCCGCTTTCTGGTCGCCGGCGCCGCACTCGGGGCCGGCGCCGCGGCGCAGCCCGCGCCCGTCCCGCCGCTGAGCGTGACGGACTTTCCGGTGCCGAGCGGACCCGGCGCGTTCGCTCCGCGTCTGGCCCGGGATACGGCCGGGGGCGTCTGGCTGGCCTGGACCGAACCGGCCGCAGACGGCGGCCAGCGCCTGCAGTGCGCCCCGCTGGCGCCCGGGGACCGCTGGGAAACGTCCCGGACGATTGTCGCCGGCCCGGACGTCGCCATCTCGGCCGATGCCCCGTTCGCCTTCACCGCCGGCGACGGCCGCCATCTCGCGGCCGCCTGGCCCGCGCGGAACGGCCGCCTCGACTACGCCCTCTCCGGCGACGCCGGTCGCTCATGGTCGGCCCCGGCGCCCCTGTCTCGCGCGAACGCGACCATCCACCGGCCCGCTCTGGCCACGCTGGCCGATGGCCGGATTCTGGCGGTGTGGGTCGATCCGCGCGACGGCCCGAAGGCGCGGCTGTACACGCGTTTTCTCTCCGGACCCTATGCGGCGGCGCCCGATTGGTGGCTGGCCCGCTCGGTGGCGCCCGCAGCGACCCCGGAGATCCTCCCCCTGCTCGATGGCGGGGCCATGGCCAGCTACCTCGCCGTGGACGACACCGGCCGGGCCAGCCCACACCTCGCGCGCCTGCACGGCCGCCGTTGGACCGACTCGGGCGCGGTCAGCGCGGATCGGGCCGATCCGGCGGCTCCGCCGGGCGGGTCGCCGCGCTTCGCCGTGGACGGCGGACGCATCGGTCTCGTGTGGTTCGGAACCGCTCCGGGCCAGACGCGAATCCTGGCGACATTTTCGCCCGACGCCGGCGCGCGCTTTCTCATTCCCGTCCTCGTCACCTCGGGCACCGCGGTGGGCCGGCCGGATGTGGCCTTGCTTCACGACGGAGCGCTGATCGTCGTCTGGCGGCTCGACCGCGGGGCGGCGGGTGGCGCCCTGCGGATTCAGCGGCTGTCGCCGGACCTGTTCCCCGATCCCCCCGAGCGGGTGAGTGCGGACGCCGCCGCCGTCGCCGACTCACCCGCGGTCGCCCTCCTCCACGACTACGCCGGCGGCGACGGATCCGCGCGGGTCTTGGTCGCGTTCACTTCCGCCGGTGAGCCGGCGGGCATCCGCAGCTTGCTCGTCACGGTGCCCGAAGGCCGGTACCTCGCCGTGGCCGCCAGCGAATGCCACTGCGCGCCGTCGCCCACCCATCTGCTCGGCTACGGGGTCCGCGGCACGGTCCGGGCGGTCGACCCGGCCCGCGGAAGAGTCACCCTCGAACTCGCCGCGGTTCCCGGCATCATGGATCCGGGCCCCCGCGTCTTCGACGCCGCTCCCGCCGATCTGGTTAGCCTGCGGACGGGAACCGCCTGTCTCGGGCGGATCCGCCGGACCGGAGAGGCCTGGACCCTCTTCGATATCCAAGTGCTGGCGGCCGAGCAGCCCTAGCC
>CAZWMF010000850.1:0-1115 GCA_964634535.1 uncultured Opitutaceae bacterium
GGAGGTGCTCAAGCAGAAGTGGGCCACGATCATCCCCGCGAAGGCGCAGGTGGATGTTTACACCTTCGATACCGCCATCAACCCGAGGCCCGGCCTGCGCGATCTCGGCGCCGCCCAGCCAATCGGCGACGGCACCCGGCTGCGCGATGCCATGCAGCAGATCCTGGGTCGCTACAGCGGCCAGCCCGTTGCCGGCGTCCTGCTCCTCTCGGATGGCAACGACACCCGCGAACTCGGCACCGAGTGGACCGCCGGCCCATGGCCCGCTCCCATCTACTCCGTCCGCCTCGAGCCGCCCAACTCCTGGGAGGAAACCCCCGATGTCCGCGTGATCCGCGTCGATACGCCGCGTCGCGTGGTCGCGGGCTGGCAGAGCGAGCTGACGGCCGTCATCGCCGCCAATGGCACCAAGGGCGCCCCGCTCGACGTCCAGCTTTACGAGAACGACAAGCTGCTCCAGGAGATCCCGCTCCAGATCCCCGCGGAGGGGGGCAGCCGCGAGGTGAAGTTCCAGCTCGATCACCCCGTGATCGGCACCTTCACCTACAAGGTCAAAGTGCCGCCGCTGCCGAAGGAGACCGTCACCGCCGACAACGAATTCTCCGTCGCCGTCGATGTCACCGATACGAAAAACCGCGTCCTTTACGTCGAGGGCGAGCCGCGTTTCGAGTTCAAGTTCCTCCGGCGCGCCCTCGAGCGGAGCAAGGAAGTGACCCCGATCATCCTCCTGCAAGGCCCGGATGGAAACCTGATGTCCGTCGGCCATGCCGGAAGCGTGAATTTGACGATGACCCACGACCAGCTCGCCCAGTTCAAGATCGCCATCCTCGGCAACATGGACGCCGCGACCCTGGGCGCCGAGCGCGCGCAGGCCCTGGTGAAATTCGTGGACGAAGGGGGCAGCCTCATCCTCCTGGGCGGCGACGCCGCCTGGTCCGGAACCGGCTTTACCGCCACCCCGCTCAACGCGCTGCTTCCCATCAAGCGGGATTGGACGGCGCCCGCGCGGGAGGGGAAATTCAACGCCATCCTAACCAGGGAAGGGGCCGCTCATCCGGCCCTGCAATCGCTGGTGAAAAAATGGACGAGACCGATGCCGGTCCTCTCGATTTATC
>CAZWMF010000850.1:1125-1569 GCA_964634535.1 uncultured Opitutaceae bacterium
GAGCCCGGCCAGCAGGACGAATACCTTTCCTTCTGGGACGGCCTGATCCAATGGCTGATGCCCCAGGCCTCGCAGATCGATCAGTTCAGCCTCGATCTCTCCGCCGATGTCGAGCAGCTCTTCCTTGGCGACTCCCTGAACCTCACCGCCCGCGCCGGCGGCTCCCGCGCCTCCGAGGCCGCATCCATCCCCGTCACGGTCGAAATCCAGATGCCGGACGGGCGCAAAATCCCCTATCCCATGGCGCCGTCCGTCAGTGCGGGCCAGGCCGGACCGGTTTACACCGCCAGTTACAAGGCGGATGCCGGCGGCATGTGCACCGCGGTGGCCAGCGCCACGCTGGATGGCCGGAAGATCGAGTCCCCGCCTTTTTCATTTTACGTAAAGCCGTTCACCCCGGAGACCAGCCCCCATCCGCAGGCCGTCGAGGTGCTCGAACAATTG
>CAZWMF010000851.1:0-1562 GCA_964634535.1 uncultured Opitutaceae bacterium
CTGCGCCCCGAGATGTCGAAGAAGTTGACGTAGTTGCCGCCGACCGCCGCCGCCAGGTCGGTGCCGATCTCCTGGAGGTTGAGGTTCATCGCCGCCACCTTGTCGCGGTCGATCTCAACCTCCGCCTGGGGCTGGTCCACTTTCACGTCGAGAATGGGCGGGAAGTAAAACAGGCCGCTTGCGGCGGCGTCATCCGAAATCTTCTGGGCCAAGGGAAGGATCTCGTCGAAATCCGCGGTGGAGGAGATGACGAACTCCACCGGAAAATTATCCCCGCCCGGCAGCGCCGACGGCAGCACGCCGAACATCTGCAGGCCCGTGATGCCGTGCAGCTTGGCCGAAACATCCTGAAAGATCGCGCCGATCTTGCGGGTGCGTTCTCCCCAGGGCTTCAGCACCATCCCGCCGAAGCCGCCCGAGGGCTGGTTGAGCTGAAAGGTGAAGGCGGTCTCCGGCTCGCTGCGGTAGATCTTGTAGACCGCGTTCGCGAAGGGGCGCACCTGGTCGAGCGTGGCGTTGGCCGACGCGGTCGCCGCCCCGATGATGACGCCTTGGTCCTCCGTCGGAGCGAGTTCGCCGCCTTTGCCCACCTGGATGATCATCAGGATCCCGACCGCGCTGAGCGTGATCCAGACGGCATAGACATAGCCGCGGTTCGCCAGCGTCACCGCGAGCACGCGCCCGTACGCGCCGCGCAACCGGGCGAAGCCATGCGTGATCCGGCCCGCCAGGCCCTTTTCGTCGTCGCCGCTGCGCAGCAAGGTGGCGGACATCATCGGCGAGAGCGTGAGGGCGACGACACCCGAGATCGCAACCGTGCCGGCGAGCGTCATGGCAAATTCACGAAACAGGGCGCCGGTGACACCGCCCTGGAAGCCGATCGGAACGTAGACCGCCGCCAAAGTGATCGTCATCGCGATGATCGGGCCCACCAATTCGCGTGCCCCCAACAGGGCGGCGTTGAGCGGCGTCCGTCCCTCCGCCAGATGCCGCTCCACATTCTCGACCACCACGATGGCATCATCGACCACCAGACCCACGGACAGCACGATCGCCAGGAGGGTCAGCAAATTGATGGTGAATCCGAAGATCTGCATCAGAAACAACCCGCCGATCAAGGAGATGGGGATCGCGATGACCGGGATCAGCACCGACCGGAACGAGCCCAGAAACAGGAAGATCACCACGATCACGATCGAGAGCGTGACCAGGAGCGTGCGGAAGACATCGTGGATCGCGGCGTTGATGTACGCCGTGGTGTCGTAGGGGATCCTCGCCTCCATCCCGGTGGGCAGCTCCTTCTCGATCGAGGCCATCTCCACCCGGACGGCCTTGACCACATCGAGCGAATTGGCGTTGGGCAGCGGATAGATCGCCACTCCCACCGCGGTTTCGCCGGTGAAGCTCACTTCCGTGTCGTAGTCCTCGGCGCCCAGCGCGACGTCGGCAACGTCGCCCAGCCGCACGATGGCCCCATTCGACTGGAGGATCACCAGCCGCTGGAAATAGGCCACCGAATGCAGGTCGGTGGTGGCGGACAGATTGTATTGCACCATCTGGCC
>CAZWMF010000852.1:0-1561 GCA_964634535.1 uncultured Opitutaceae bacterium
TCGATAGAGCCGCCTGCTCAGCTGTGATTCCTTCGCCGGCTTTGAGCACATCCTCGCCGTAGCCCGCGCCAGCCGCGAGCCTGCTTTGTGTGGCTTGGGCCTCGGTAGAACTCAGTTGGCGCTGCGCCGCCTGCTGTTCCGCTTCTCCTGCCGCTATGGGCGCTGCGGCATTTTGGCCGGTGCGCTGGGCCTGCTGTTGCTGCTTGGCCGCAGCCGCAGCCGCTGTCGAGTCGGCGGTATTCGAGAGTTCCTGGTTCTCTGCCGTCTGCATCGCGCCACCCTGAACGTAGGGATTGTCGGCCGCAAACTTTGCGAGCTGCGACTGGTTCTGCGTAATGTCGGCCTGCTCGGCCTGCTGCGATGCGGTCGCCGCATCCGTTGACGTCGCGGAGTTTGCGGTCTCGGTCGATTCGATTTGTCCCTGCTGTGCTCTAGACATGGGTTTTCTCCCTTAGATCCTTGAAGAAGTGGGCAAGGCGGTCGTCGTTCCGTTCAAAACCGGCAAGTTTCAGCGGGCTCGTTACGTGTTCGGCGATCGAAAGCGGTGTATCGCAGTGAAGCCCCGAGTATCCCAGCCACGTCAGAACTGCCGCCAGGCCGTCAATATCCCTGCGCGCGAAGGCCGTTGCCTTTGGGTCGCAGCCGGCAAACATCAACTCTCCCCGCCGCTCAACCCATATCGCCTGTATCGGGTCGTCGGAGCCCTCTTCGACCCCCACGAGGAATACCGGAACTCGCGGCGTGGGCAGCCCGTGCCTGTCGAAGAACCAGGGCAGCGGGTAGCTCGTTCCATCGCGCTCGTTCTGCTCGATGTGGAAGCGCCGGACAAAGTGCATGTCGGTAAGCCGGGCGTGTCTCAAAGTAACAGGCCTCATTTCGACCTCGGAACTTGCAGCATCTTTAGGTCACCAACCGCTAAGACCGTGTGCCCTGTTGGTCGCAGATGGGCCAGAGGCCCGAGTTTGATCGGCAACCCGGTCGCCGCAGCGTAGGCCATGATGTCGGCGTGGTTCTGCTCGAGGATGGCCAACTCCTTCTGGATTTGCGGAGCGACGGCCGTAGCAAGATCGATCGGTGACTCACCGCCAGGGAACGCCCTTCCACATTCCCGGCAGGTCGGTACATGGAGGAGCAGGTCGATATTGTGCTCCCCACCTGTGACCTGATTGAAGAGGTGAATGTGATGGACATGGGTGCGCCCATCTATGTGATTGTGTTCGTGCCCTGGGCGCACGGCCCAGACACCGCTAGCCAGTCGTTCCATCGTTCACCACCAGCCTTCCTCCGTTGCCGCCGATGTTCTGGCCGCCTCCGGTCGATCCAGCCGCGATGCCGCCGCTCACCCCCACAGGGTAGGTTCCATCTGTCCCGCCGGTGCCTGGCGTCCCGTTCGCGATCGAGATGAGCACCCCCGCCGTGATCGTTTGCGCCCCGGGCGCGGCCCCGGCTCCGACCTGCGACGGCGGGGTAAGTGTGACCGGGTCGCTGATGTCATTTCCGCCAGCTACGACGTTCCACGAAGTAACGGCGCCGCCGCTGATCGTCACCGTCACGCTCGGCA
>CAZWMF010000853.1:0-1557 GCA_964634535.1 uncultured Opitutaceae bacterium
CTTTCAGCTCTGGATCGTAATAGTTGTTAAGGTTGTCCACGCCATAAACGGTCTGCCCGTCCTGAAGTAGGCGTTGGACTACGTGGTAGCCGATAAAGCCCGCGGCGCCGGTAACTAGTATCATGCGGTGGTGGAAGCTGGTGAGGGTGTGGCCAGCAAATCAAGATAACTTTGTGCGCAGCGATCCCAAGAGTACCATTGCACGGCGTACTTGCGGGCCGACTGGCCGAGCGCCGTGGTCAGGTCATCCCGGGCCATGAGGGTCGACAACCGGTCAGCAAAATCGCGAGAGTCATTGGGAGCGTAAAGCCAGCCGGTCACCTGGTCGACGACCACCGTTTCGTTTCCAGGTACCCGGCTCGCGAGCACCGGCCGGCCGCAGGCCATCGCTTCAAGGAGAACGTTCGGCATTCCTTCGTAGTGGGAGGGATTGATGATAAGGTCGGCAGACTGGTAATGCCCGCGGAGTGCGCCGCGCTCCACCCAGCCATGAAAATGGACGGCTTCGCCCAGCCCGAGTTCCTGGATCCGTGCGGATAGGCCGGTGCGCTCCGGTCCGTCGCCAACGAGGTCGAGATTGAATGGTCGGGAAGAGGTTCGGCGCAAATTTGCAAGTTGGTCGAGTAGCCAGAACAAATTCTTTTGGGCCTGAAAACGACCGACGAAAAGCAGCCGAAAGGGACCGTCTTTATTACCGTCGGCGGCCCGCGGGATGAAATATTGGGTATCAACGCCGTTGGGTACGAGATGCACTTTGGGCGGATCGACCCGTTCTGACATCGCTTTGAGCCCCGGGGAGTTTGCGGTGACGGCTCGCGCCGCGCGCAGGATGCACCGACGAGACGGTGCGAGCAGCCAGTGCACGGCGGAAAGGCCGGATTCCGCTCCGGGCACATCGCCGCCGCGGAGAGAGACGAGGTAGGGGACCCCCGCATCGCGATGGGCCCACCAGGCGGCAGGTCCCGACGGAAAGGAGAAGAACGCAATCATTCCCTCGATTTGCTCCGCGCGGACAATCCGGCGTATGGCACCCAGAGAAAGTCTCATGAACGAAATCATCTCGTAGATTGTGGCTGATTCGCGGTGCCGGCGCCGGGAGGGCAAACGGACAACCTGCACCCCTTCCTCAGTCTGCGTGCCTAAGAGGTTGCCGTATCCAGCGGTCAGAACCGTCGTCGGGTTTCGGGAGGCCACGAGCGAGCGGGCAATCGCCTGCGCGGCGGTCGCGGCCCCGGCGCCCACCGGCGGATATTCATAGTTTATCAGCAGAACTCTCACGAGTTGGTCGCGCCCATCGAAATGGGCGCCTCGTTGCTCAGGTTGGATTCAAGAAACAAGATAGATCCACCAGGAAATGGAATGGATATCCCTATCTGAAAGCTTTCCGGCCGGAACATCGCTCAGGAACGCGCCCATTGGCCCAGCAGCCAGGCATCCCAAAGGAAGGCGCGTTGATCGACGCGACCGGCTCGGTGGGCGCTGAGACAACGGCGAAGAAAACCTTTGTCCACCTGAGGAATGGTCGCGTCGTCAAGGCCGAGCTGACCGTTCTTGAAC
>CAZWMF010000854.1:0-1556 GCA_964634535.1 uncultured Opitutaceae bacterium
CCTCCCGCATCTCTTCCTGAAGCTGGGCGATCACGGCCGCGACGTCGTCGGCGCCCGCCGGCGCTGCGGCTTCCTCCTCGCGGACGCCGGTGCCGTCGTACACATGCAGGCTCGCCTGGGCCGAGCGGTGCACGCCCCGGGGGGTGATGCCGTGGGCCTGGTTGTAGGCGATCTGCTTCTCGCGCCGGTAGGCGGTCGTCGCCATTGTGCGCCGGATCGATTCGGTGATCTGGTCGGCGTAGAAGATGACCCGCCCATGCTCGTGCCGGGCCGCCCGGCCCGCCGTCTGGATCAGACTCGTCTCGCTGCGCAGGAAACCCTCCTTGTCGGCGTCGAGAATGGCGACGAGCGCCACCTCGGGCAGATCGAGGCCCTCGCGCAGCAGGTTGATGCCCACCAGCACGTCGAAATTGCCCAGCCGCAGGTTGCGCAGAATCTCCACCCGCTCGATCGCGTCGATGTCGGAATGCAGGTACTCGACCCGGATCTTGGCCTCGCGGAGATAGGCGGTGATGTCCTCGGACAGCCGCTTGGTGAGCGTCGTCACGAGCACGCGCTGACCGGCGGTCACCGCGCTCCGGATTTCGCCGATCAGGTTCTCGACCTGCCCCTGGGAAGACCGCACCGTGATTTCCGGATCCAGGAGTCCGGTCGGCCGGATGAGCTGCTCGGCCACGACGGCGGAGCGGCCCAATTCGAACGGGCTCGGCGTCGCCGACACGAACAGCGTCTGGCCGGTCACCTGTTGGAACTCCGCAAAACTCTGCGGGCGATTGTCGAGCGCCGAGGGCAGGCGGAATCCGAAGTCGACCAGGGTGCGCTTGCGCGCGATGTCCCCGTTGTACATGCCGCCGATCTGCGGCACGGTGGCGTGGCTTTCGTCGATCATCAACAGAAAGTCTTTCGGGAAGAAGTCGATCAGGCAGAACGGCCGCTCCCCCGCCCGGCGCCCGGTCAAGTGGCGCGAATAGTTTTCGATGCCGTTGCAGAAGCCCATTTCCTGGAGCATCTCCAGGTCGTAGTTGGTGCGCATCTGGATGCGCTGGGCCTCCAGGAGCCGGCCCTGCGCCTCGAACCAGGCGATCCGCTCGGCCTCCTCGGCCTTGATCGCCGCGATCGCCGGCTCGAGCTTGCCGCGGGTCGTCACGTATTGATTGGCCGGATAAAGGTCGAAGCGGTCGAGTTCCCGCCGGACGGTGCCGGTCAGCGGGTCGAATTCGCTGATGCGGTCGACGTCGTCGCCAAAGAATTCCACGCGCAGGCCGTGCTCCAGGTAGGCGGGCATCACGTCGACCACGTCGCCGCGCACCCGGAAGCGGCCGCGCTTCAATTCGTAGTCGTTGCGCTCGTAGAGATTGTCGACCAGCCGCTCGAGGAGCCGGTGGCGGCCGAGGCCGGCGCCGCGGCGCAATTCGATGCGCAGTTCGGTGAAGTCCTCGGGCGAACCCAGCCCGTAGATGCACGAGACGCTGGCCACGACGATCACGTCGCGGCGACTGACCAGCGAACTCGTCGCCGAAATGCGCAGCCGTTCGATCTCGTCGTTGATCGAGGAG
>CAZWMF010000855.1:0-1551 GCA_964634535.1 uncultured Opitutaceae bacterium
GCTTCAACGTCCGCGGCGAGCCCATCGTGTGCACGCCCGCCGACGCCTACCGCTGTTTCATGGCCACGGAGATGGATGTCCTGGTCATCGACGATTTTTTGCTGCTCAAGGAAGCGCAGCCTGCCGCCGCCCGGCCGGATTTCGCAAGCTACCTCGGCCGTTTCGGCCACGATTGATGGAATCTCCATGGCCTTGATTCGCATCAATCGACATCCCTCCGGCCGCCAACTGGCCGTGTTCGGCCTGACTTGGTTAGCCTTCTTTGCCCTTTGGGGTGGAAGCGCTTGGCATCGGGGCCGGCCCGCTGCCGCGGAGCTCATCTGGGCGATCGCCGCAGCCGTTCCCCTCTTCGGCTGGATGCGGCCGTCGGTTCTGCGGCGCGTCTACGTTGGCGCAAGCTATGCGACATTCCCCATTGGCTTCGTCGTTTCCCATGTCGTCCTGGCCCTCATCTACTATTTGGTCCTGAGCCCCCTCGGACTCATCTTGCGCCTTTTTGGACACAACCCCCTCGGCCGCGGCTTCAATCCGTCCGCATCCAGTTATTGGCAGCAGCGGGAAGACGCGAAGCCGCCCGAAAGCTACTTCCGCCAAAGCTAGTTCAAATCTGATTTTTATCGGAATCGCCCGGCCCTTCGTGAAATAGTCGGACCCGCTCATGGCCGATCCCGACCGGAACAAGTTCTTGCAGGAGGCGAAAACCAAAGCCCCGGGGCCCTTCGCGGAGTTTCTCGGGTTTCTCCGACACGAGAAGAAGTGGTGGCTCACGCCCATCGTCGTGGTGATCCTGCTCGCCGGCATCCTGATCCTGCTCGCGGGCACGGGCGTGGCCCCCTTCATCTACACGCTCTTTTAGGAGGCCGCAGCGGCTTTCCGTCGACGTACAGGGATGTCCGGTGAAGGGATATCCGCCGCCCAGGTGTTCTGCGGGTGATGAAACTTACCCTAAGACACCTGTTTCGATTCCCCTTGATCTGTCTAGGAATTCCCGCGGCGGCCGTCAGCGGCCAGCCGGCCGGTTCGGCGGTGATGGAGAGCGCCCGCGTCACCCACGAGGAAGTGCCCGTTTACCCCCCCGGTCTGCTCACGCTCGGCGTCGGCCCGGGTTGGGTGAGGGCAGTGGTGAGCATCGATGCCACGGGCCGGGTCGACGACTGCCTCGCCGTGGCCTACACGCATCCGGAGTTCGCCCGGGTCACGCTGGGAGCCTTGCGCCAATGGACCTTCGAGCCCGCGCAACTCAATGGACAACCGGTTGCGGCGGTATCGGAGGTGGCCGTACAATTCAACGTCGAGGGGCCGGTGCTCGTATCGACGACGGGCATCGAGCCGATGGAGTCCTGGATCTACCGATTGACCCAAACGCGCACGGTCGTGCGGGCCCATGACTTGCGCGAATTGGACCGGGTTCCCCGCCTCGTGGCCACGGTGGCGCCCGCGCACGCCGGCGGGCGATCGGACCGGGGGCTCACCGGGGACGTGACGGTCCACTTCTATATCGACGAATCCGGCGCGGTTCGCCTGCCCTACGTCGATCCGACGGAAAACACC
>CAZWMF010000856.1:0-1548 GCA_964634535.1 uncultured Opitutaceae bacterium
CTGAAGGCCACGGTCACGCGGAGCAGTTCCGCGTACTTGTGGACCGCCCGGATCACCGCGGCGCAGAAGACCAGGAACTGGGCGTTCTCGTGCGGGTTGTCGCCCGGTTCCAGCAGATTGCCCACGCTGCACCCCAGCGACCAGTTGACGTGCTTGCCGGAGCCGTTGACGCCGGCGAACGGCTTCTCGTGCAGCAGGCAGGTCATGCCGTACTTTTGCGCCACTTTCTGCAGCAGCAACATGATCATTTGCTGATGGTCGGTGGCCACGTTGGCATTTTCGTACACCGGGGCCAATTCGTACTGGGCCGGAGCGACTTCGTTGTGACGCGTCTTGACCGGCACGCCCAGCTTGAACAGTTCGCGCTCGGTCTCCAGCATGCAGGCCAGCACGCGGTCCGGAATCGCGCCGAAGTAATGGTCCTCGAATTCCTGGCCCTTCGGCGGCTTGGCGCCGTACAGCGTGCGGCCGCAAGTGACCAGGTCGGGACGGGCAAAATAGAAGTTGCGGTCGATCAGGAAGTATTCCTGCTCGGGCCCGGCGCTGGCCGTCACGGGATCCGTGTTCTTGTGGCCGAACAACTTGAGGATCCGCTGGGCCTGCTTGTTCAGGGCCTGCATCGATCGCAGCACCGGCGTCTTCTTGTCCAGGGCCTCGCCGGTCCAGGAACAGAAGGCGGTGGGAATGCACAGCGTCGTGCCGTTGGCATTTTCCAGAATGTAGGCCGGGCTGGTCGGGTCCCAGGCGGTGTAACCGCGGGCCTCGAACGTGGCGCGGATGCCGCCCGATGGGAAACTCGACGCGTCCGGCTCGCCTTGAATCAGTTCCTTGCCGGAAAACTCGGCGATCGCGCTGCCGTCGGAGGTGGGCGAAAGGAAGCTGTCGTGCTTTTCGGCGGTCAAACCGGTCAGCGGATAAAACACGTGGGCATAGTGGGTCGCTCCTTTCTCGATCGCCCAGTCCTTCATCGCCTGGGCCACGGCGTCGGCGACGGTCGGGTCCAACTTCTCGCCGAGGCGAATGGTCTTTTGCAGAGCCTTGTACGCCGCCTTGGGCAGTCGGTCCTTCATTTCTCGGTCGGCAAACACATTGCTGGCAAACAACTCGCTCGCCGGGTGTTCCTTGAAATTCAAGGCGTGCCCGTTCGATTTATAATTCGTCACGGCCGCAACGGCCTCCAAGCGTGTACTAGTCAAGGGTGTGCTCCTCACAATGAAAAAAGGGGGGTGGGGAAAGGGGAGACAGGTCAATCACAGAGCGGAATTACTCAAAGAAGACCAAGCAAAATGTGCCTTTTTGCCTTGGAAATCCGTCCTGAAAGCGGACATTGGATTCAACCCAAAAACTCGCAATGAGTTATGGTCGCCTAAAATCCGGGCTCAAATCTGTTAATCGCGCCCCATTTGACCGGATGCGTTCGGCAATTTGCTCGGCTCGCGAGACAATTTTGCCGAAGTGCAGCTACAATCTACTGCGAATCGGGGTCGCGCTCAAGCACCCGGCACAGTTCTCGAGCCTTTAATCCGAACGGGCGGGAGTTCAGCAACA
>CAZWMF010000857.1:0-1546 GCA_964634535.1 uncultured Opitutaceae bacterium
CAGGCGCTCGGCCGCCCGGGTGAGCATCGGCTGGCTCAGGTCGACCAGGGTAAAGGCCGCGTTCGCCGCGTGCTGGCGCAGCTGCAAGGAGTAATTCCCGGCGCCGCAGCCCACGTCGAGGACCGTGCGGATCGGGGCGGTGGAAGCTGCGGCCGCCGCCGCCACCAACTCCAGGCAGAGCGCGGCATCCATCGTGGCCGTCTGGCCGGTTTCCAGGTTGGAAAACCGGTCCACCTCTCGGTCGAAACGCTCGCGAATCTCATCCACCGTAGATTTTTGGACCTCATTCATCCCACCAGTTTACCAAATGGCATCGATTCCTCCCAATACTCTATTTGCTCCGATTGATGCCGGCTTGGGATTGTTTCTCGGCGCCGCTTCGGCCGCGGTCCCGGATCCCGTCCGACCGGGGGGTTTGCGTCGTCGGCAGAAAACGTCCTAATCGGCCCAGTGACGACCGATTCCGCTCCCGACCCCGCGGCGCAGCTTCGGGCGGCCCGGCCGCCGGCTTGGCTCGCCGCCGGTCTGATTGGGCTCGCGGCGCTAGCGGCTTACGGCAACAGCTTTCGGGGCGTCTTTGTCCTCGACGACCGGGCCTCGATCGTCGACAACCCCACCTTCGCCCACCTGGGGGAGTTGGGATGGCTGCTGGCCACCCCGGGCCATGGCGCGACCGCCCAAGGCCGGCCCGTCCTCAACCTCACGCTCGCCCTGAACCACGCCGCCGGCGGCACCTCGGTCGGCGGCTATCACGCAGCGAATCTGCTGATCCATGTTCTGGCCGGACTGACCCTGTTCGGCGTCGTCGCCCGGACGCTGGCGCAGCCCCGCCTGCGGGGCCGATGGGGCGCGGACGCGCGGTGGCTCGCCTTGGCGGTCGCCGCGCTCTGGACCGTTCACCCGCTTCAAACCGAATCCGTCACGTATGTGGTCCAGCGGGCCGAGTCCCTGATGGGGCTTTTCTATCTGGCGACGCTCTATTGCTTCATCCGCGGAACCGAATCGAAGAAGCCCACCGCTTGGTGGACGGCCGCGACCGCGTGCTGTGCGCTCGGGATGGGCACCAAGGAGGTCATGGTCTCCGCCCCGGCCCTGGTGCTGCTCTATGACCGAACCTTTGTCGCCGGAACCTTCGCCGACGCCTGGCGCCGGCGCCGGTCCCTTTACCTCGCCCTCGCCGGCACTTGGATCTGGCTCGCCGTCTTGGTCTTTTCAGCCGGCGGGAACCGCGGCGGCTCGTCGGGTTTCGGCGTCCCGATCCCCTGGCCCGCTTATGCCGCGACGCAGTTCGAGGCGATCGGCACTTACCTGCGCCTGTCGCTTTGGCCCTCTCCGCTCATTTTCGAATACGGTCCCTCCTGGGGCGAGGATCCGCTCGCAGTGCTCGCTTGGGCCTTGCCGGTGGCCGCGCTCGCGGCCGCCACCCTGGTCGCGCTGCGCCGGGCTCCGGCCCTGGGTTTCCTCGGCTGCTGGTTCTTTGCGATCCTCGCTCCGACGAGCCTCGTGCCGGGTCCCACCCAGATGATCGTCGAACATCGGATGTATC
>CAZWMF010000858.1:0-1540 GCA_964634535.1 uncultured Opitutaceae bacterium
TTCGAGGCCCTGGTGCGCGAGGGGCACGTCGAGATCGTGATGACGGCGTACAACTCGCTTTATGGAACGCCGTGCTCGATCAATCCGCTCCTCTACGCGGAGCTCGCGAAATGGGGATTCAACGGCCATGTGACGTCGGACTGCGGCTCGGTGGGCGACCTCATTTATTCGTACAAGCGCGCGGCCGACCCGGCGGAGGCGGAGGCCTTGGTCCTCAAGGCCGGGCTGAATGTGACCTGCGGCCGGGAGGCCCCGGGCATCGTCGATGCGGTCAGGCGCGGGCTGATCAGCGAGAAGTTGGTCGATCAGCGCCTGACCGCGCTCGTGCGGACAATGTTTCGTCTGGGATTCTTCGATCCGAAGGAAAGCGTCCGCTATGACTGGATCAAGCCTTCCGAAAATGACGCGGCGGCGCACGCGGCCCTGGCGCTCCGCGCCGCGCAGGAATCGGTCGTCCTCTTGAAGAACGATGGCACGCTGCCGCTCCGCAAGCCGGCCTGGCATCGCATTGCCGTCATTGGCCCGAATGCCAGCTCTGTCCCGGCGCTCGTCGGCAACTACAACGGCACGCCTTCGAAGCCGGTCACGGTCTTGGAAGGACTTAAGGCCGCCTTCGAGCCCGAGGTCCGCGTGGACTACGCGCATGGTTGCGACTACGCCACTCTCCCGGACACGGAGCGACCCATTGCCACGACGTGGTTTAGCGGCGAGTACTTCCCCAATCGCGAGCTCAAGGGTCCGCCGGTCGAACGGGGCGACCGCCCGATCAAGTTCGATTTCGCAAAGCCGGATTTGCCGGGCAACCACCTGCCTCCGGGGGTGCCGGAGCGCGATTTCTCGGCGCGCTGGACCGGAATGGTCTCGACCAATCTGGCCGGCGACTACCGCTTTGTGGTGCGCGGCCGAGGGGGATTCCGGCTGACCGTCGCCGGCCAAACCATCATCGATTCATGGACTCCCCCGCCCGGCCAGGAGGAGATCGAACGGCGAATCAGCGTCCCGTACCGCCTGCCGGACACCGCGAGCATCTCGATCAAACTGGAGTACGTGCCGGGCAAGGGGCCGGGCATGATTTCCCTCGGTTGGGAGACGCCGCGCGGCGATTCCGACATCGCCAATGCCCTCGCGGTGGCAAAGGACGCCGATCTGATCATCTACGTCGGCGGAATCACGGCGGAGCTCGAAGGCGAGGAGATGGATGTGCCGTACGCGGGGTTTTCCGGCGGCGACCGCGTGCGCATCGAACTGCCCGCCTTGCAGGAGCAGTTGCTGGAGAGGTTGCACGCGCTCGGCAAGCCCATCGTCTTCGTATCGATGTCCGGCAGCGCCATTGCGATGCCGTGGGCCGCTGCTAACCTGAACGCGGTCGTCCAGGCGTTCTATCCCGGCGAGGCCGGCGGCGCGGCGATCGCCGACGTGTTATTGGGCCGCTACAACCCCGGCGGGCGATTGCCGGTGACATTCTATGGGGCGACCGAGGATCTGCCGGCCTTTACCGATTACCGCATGGAAAACCGCACCTATCGTTATTTCCGCGGAC
>CAZWMF010000859.1:0-1539 GCA_964634535.1 uncultured Opitutaceae bacterium
CCGAGTCGGCTCGCACGGGGATGGCCGCCGAGCGCAAACGGGCGGTCGGCGATCCCTGGCGCCTGGGGTATTTCCTGGGGAATGAACTGAGCTGGGGGAACGAGACCTCGCTGGCATCGGCCGCGTTGACCTCGCCGGCCGACCAGCCGGCCAAGAAGGCGTTTCTCGCCGACTTAAAGGCCAAGTACGGCGAAATCGAGCGACTCAACGCCGCCTGGGGCACGCACCACGCCTCATGGGCATCGCTGGCCGAGGACCGCGCGGCGCCTAACACCAAGAAGGCTCACGACGACCTGACCGCCTTCTACACCCGGACCGCCGAGCAGTTCTTCCGCATCTGCCGCGAGGCCGTCAAGGAAGCCGACCCGCAGGGGCTCTACCTGGGCTGCCGCTTCGCCTGGACCAACGATCTGGTCATGCGCGCGTCGGGCAAATACTGTGACGTGGTCAGCTTCAACCGCTACCAGCGGAGCGTAGCCGATCTGCGTCTGCCCAATGGCATCGACCGGCCGCTAATCATCGGCGAGTTCCATTTCGGCGCCCTTGACCGCGGCATGTTCCACACGGGCCTGGTTCCCACGGCCAGCCAGCAAGAACGGGCCGCGGCCTACCAGGAGTATCTCCACAGCGCCCTGAAGAATCCGTTCTTGGTCGGCACCCACTGGTTCCAATACGGCGACCAGGCCACCACCGGCCGCGGCGACGGCGAGAACTACCAAATCGGCTTCGTCGACATCTGCGACACGCCCTACGCCGAAACGATCCAAGCCTGCCGTGAGGTGGGCTACAGTCTATATCCCTGCCGGGCAGGCAAGTGATCTTAGTCCCGCGCGAGGCTCTCGACGCATCTGGAGGAGAGTAAGTTCAGTTCTGATCTCCCCGGTACCTCTCCGGGCAATCGTGACGATTTGCCCGGCGTATTGACGACGCGGTAACCGGGGCCGTCTGTGGCCAGCTTGCCGGGGCCTACTGGGGCGAGTCGGGGATTCCGGTATAATGACGGGATGGGCTGGCAAGGCCAGAGATGATCGAGACCGCCTTGGTCGGCCTATTGAAATCCCCCGAGTGAAATCGAAAGGAGCAGATGATGAGTAGAAGAAATTGGTTCATAAGTGCCCTGGCCGGAGTGGTCCTGGCTGTCGGTTTCCGCGGCACGCAATCATTGCAGGCTGCCGAAAAGAAGCCCGTGCGAGCGGCGGCGGCAAGCGGCAAGGTCTTTGGCATCGTCACTGCCAAGACCGATAAGGACATCACGATCAAGGCCGAGGGCGAGGACGAAGCGAAACGCTATCTCCTGGCTCCCCAGGGCGGTACGCCGAAGGCCGACCTTCAGGCCGCGCTAAAGATGGTCTTCCCGACAAACCTTGTTGTCTTTCAGGCTCAAGGCGACCAAGACCCGGTGCTGACCGGCATCCAGGCGCTCCATTCCAGGACCAGAGTTGGCATGGTCACGGGAACGGTTGTTGCCGTTGACGCGGACCCGAAATGGCCTACCTTTGACCTGAAGCCGAGTGGAAAGGGCCACACCGAGCGCTACGT
>CAZWMF010000860.1:0-367 GCA_964634535.1 uncultured Opitutaceae bacterium
AACTCCGCTCCCAGCCGATGACGTTGTACTTCAGCACCGGGCGCGAGGTCCATTTTCCGGCCAGCCCCCTCGCCGACATGCTAATCCATGTCTTTGGACCCTACTCGAAGGCCAAGGGCGACGCCGACGCCAAGGCCGTTTGGTCGGGTTCGCTCATCAACCCGCAGTTTCTGGGTCTGGGCCTCGATGGCGCCGCCGCCTTCCTCCTGCGCCTGGGGCAGCTCGCTCACGACTACCCGGCCTACAAAGGGCAAAACTTTTCCCTTGGCGTCAGCTCGAATCCCTTTCCGGCCGACAAAATCGCCGCGGACCGGGTCTGGATCCAGCGGATTGCCATCACCGAAGCGGAAGACCGATCCTTTGCGGG
>CAZWMF010000860.1:377-1527 GCA_964634535.1 uncultured Opitutaceae bacterium
CGGGCGCGCTATGCCGGACGCCCGGCGTCCGCGAGATCCTTTTCGAAACCCTCGACATACCGTGGTGGTCGATCGTGATGCATGGGGGCCTCACCGACGCCAATTTCGAATTGCGCTCCCCGTTTGAGCCCCTGCCGCCGGCCGCATGGGGCCTGCCCGCGGACGCCAAAGTTTACTCGATCGGCTTCCGCCTGCACATTCAGGGTAAGCCCGCCCTCGATTGCCGGTTCGCGGTCACCACGCCCCGCGTCCCCCTCCTCAACAGCGCCGGCATCGTGGGTATCGCCGCGATGCGGCCGAACGGCAAGGGCCCTCGCGTCATGATTCGGATGATGGCGGCCCAGGCCGCTCCGGTTTCGGGCCTGCCCTGATGGCGGCGGCCGATCCCCAGGCGACGCTTTGCGATTGCCTCCGCCGACAAAACGGCGGAGGGATGAATCCCTCCGGGCACCCGTAGCTCAATTGGATAGAGCATCTGACTTCGGATCAGAGGGTTGGGGGTTCGAGTCCCTCCGGGTGCGCGATTCATCCTGAGTGCTTTATGAATTTTCGAGAAATGCCGTCGAAACCTTGACCGCCATTTTTTGAGCCCGCAAACGACGGTAATAGGGCCTGGTCTCCGACCATTGAGAGGAAGGTTCGACTCTCTCGTGGCGCACCATTTCAGATCGATCTCGTACTCAGCCGGAAGGCGCCCGTTGATTGGCTCCAGTCCGAGCGAACGGCCAGGAGGTAGGTGTTAAGCGGCTAGTCGATCGGTTCGAAGTACTTAACAATCTTCGGCCACTTTTGGCCCCCAAAGCCCTTCCTTGAGTAGACGTTGCTTAACGCGCCATCTTGGCATCGAGAGTGTCGGGCGCCGCGCGGCGACAATGGCGGTCGAGGGGGGCACCGACCAGGAAATCGCGGTGCCCCAATCATGGGCGAAGGTAGAGTGATTGAGACCAACTCGGTAGCCGGACGGACTCGGGCTTGCCGAGCGTTCGCGTCCACTCCGAATCTGTCATGCGTTGAGTCGCCTCGTACTCGTAGTAAGGAGACACGGTACCCACACAGAGAACCTCCACGCCATGCCACGGGTACAAGACATAGATCGGTCGCGGGCGCCCGGTTGCGACCGCAAACAGAGTTCCCCTTGGGGGAAAATCGG
>CAZWMF010000861.1:0-1525 GCA_964634535.1 uncultured Opitutaceae bacterium
GTCCGGCAGCTGGTGGTTGATCCTCAGCCAGGGAGTCGGCTTCTTGCGCTCCCGGGTGACTCCGGGCTGGATGAAAGGAATCAACCGCTTTTCCGGCTTCATCCTGATCGCTTTCGCGGCGTTGACCCTGGCCGCCGTGCACCGGCCGTGAACGCTTTCCGGCTCTGGTTGGACCGCCGGGGCCGCGCCATAAGCCTTTATCTTTGGCAGGTTTTATGGCTTTGTTCGGGACACCGGCCGTGAAAGCTTCCGATTTCTTCACCCTTCCCCCCTCGCTGGCTGGATTTGCGGCGCATTTCTCGCCGGATGCCAGGCCGTGGGAATGGCTGCCGCAGATCGCGGCCGCCTTGGGCCAATGGAAGTTCGAGGCGTCCCCCGAGAAGAGCTTCGGGGGCGCCATTCCTCCGGGGGTGAAAATCGACGGTCCGGTCTACTTGCATCCGTCGGTGAAGCTCCCAGCCTATGCGACGATCTCGGGGCCGGCCTGGATCGGCCCGGAAACGGTGATCCGTCCAGGAGCCCTGATCCGCTCCAATGTGATTGTCGGATCCGGCTCGGTTCTGGGGAATGCCTGCGAATACAAAAATTCCCTGCTGATGGACCGGGTCGAGACGCCGCACTACAATTACGTCGGCGACTCCATCCTGGGCTCACGCTCGCATCTGGCGGCCGGTGCCATCTGCTCCAATCTGCGGCTTGACCGCCAGCCGATCGTGATCCGCACGCCGGAGGCCGTCTTCGAGACCGGACTGCGCAAGCTAGGCGCCATCCTGGGGGAGGAGGCCGAAGTGGGCTGCAACGCCGTGCTCAATCCGGGGACCCTCCTCGGGCGGCGTTCCCTCGTGATGCCGGCGATCGCCTTCGGCGGCTTTCTGCCGGCCGGGATGATCGCCCGGATCCGCGCCAACGTCTCGGTCGTTCCCCGGCGCTAAGGCCGGGCTAGGCTAAGCCCTGGGGGTCGTTTTTCCGCTTTGAAGTTTGCGCGGCGAAGTCTCAGGGTTTCGGACCCTGCAAATGCGAACCCTCACCGGCATCACTCCTTCGGGCAAATTGCACATCGGGAACTACTTCGGGGCGATGCGCCCGGCCATCGAGGCGCAGGCGCGCACGGAATGCTACTTCTTTGTCGCCGACTATCACTCGATGACGGCTGTCTTCGATCCGGCGCAGCGGCGCGAACAGACGCTCGGGGTCGCGGTGGACTGGCTCGCCTGCGGCTTGGATCCGAGCAAGAGCGTCTTCTGGCGCCAGAGCGACGTGCCGGCGGTCTGCGAGCTGACCTGGATCCTCGGCAGCCTGACGCCCATGGGCCTGCTGGAGCGTTCCCATAGCTACAAGGACAAGCTGGCCAAGGGACTGTCGCCGAATTTCGGACTCTTCGCCTATCCGGTGCTGATGGACGCGGACATCCTTTTGTACGACACCGACGTCGTGCCGGTCGGCCAGGACCAAAAGCAGCACCTGGAAATCACCCGCGACATCGCGATCAAGTTCAACCAGACCTACGGCGAGACCTTCGTCGTGC
>CAZWMF010000862.1:0-1525 GCA_964634535.1 uncultured Opitutaceae bacterium
CGTTGGCCCCGATGAAGGGAAACGGCACGGTGTCGAGCCGGCCCTCCAGCATCGCATCGACATCGTAGACCAACTCGCGCGGGATGGAGTTCTGGTTGGCCGTGACCCCGATGCCGAGATGGGCCATCGCCCATTCGACCGCCGGCCAATGCAGCGTGGTAAAGCGCGCGCCGATGCCGAGGGTGCTCTCGCCCAGGCGGCCGCCCGCGCTCGGGAAGATCGTCGACTCCGGGTCGAAGGTCTGCACCGCGTTTTTCAAGCGCAGGAGATTGGCGAAGCTGGCCGGAAAATAGCGCGCGCCGTCCGGCCCGGCGGTGCCCCCGTCCCAGTCGGGGGCGGCGCCCGGGCCCGGCGCCAGCCGCCAGGCGCAATCGCCGGTGGCGGGGTCCTCGAGCAGGGTCCAACTCCCGTGGGCCGTGGCGAAGCGACTCGGTTCGTGCGCAGTCAGTCCGCCTCCGGCGGCGACCTTGGCCGCCAAGCCCGCCCAATCCAGGCAAAAATCGGGGCTGATGCAGGGATTCGACCGGATGCGCAGGTCGTGTTTAAGGAGAAACGCGTTGATCGCCGACATGGGGGTGAGTAAACTAGGACTCGTGTCCGTTGTCACGCGGGTTCCGCCGCCCGGGCTCCGTATCCGTCGGCTTAGTTTTGACGGAGCGCCTGAAACCTGGCAATCTCTACCGACCAAGATGCCCATCACCGCCGCGCCGCCATGGGTTGTCCTCGTGCTCGTGGGCTGCGCCTATCTGATCGGCAGCCTTTCGCCGGGCTGGTGGCTCGTCCACCGCCACGCCGGCGTCGACCTGCGCGCCGAAGGTTCGGGCGCGACCGGCGCGACCAATGCGGCGCGGGTCCTGGGCCGGCGCGCGTTCGCCTACGTTCTCATCCTGGATGCAGCCAAAGGCTGGCTGGCCGTCTGGGCCGTTCACCGGCTCGTTCCCGATTCCGGCTGGTCGGGTCTGGCCGGCCCGGCCGTGGTGGCTGGCCACATCTGGCCGATCTTTCTCGGATTCAAAGGGGGCAAGGGGGCGGCCACCTTCATGGGCGTCTGCCTCGCGCTCAACCCCTGGATCGTACCCCTGGCCTGGTTGCCCGGACTTCTCACTGGACTCTTTTTCCGGAAGGGCTTTATCATGCGGATGGTCGCCTTCTTGTCCAGTCTGCCGATCGGATGGTGGCTAATCCCAACTCAATCAGGACGAACTTGTTTCATCATTGCCTGGTCGCTGGTCTTACTTGCGCACCGGAGCTATTTCGCTAGACCAGTAACCCGCTGATTACACGCGCACCCCGATCCAGCCATGGAGCCGACCACGAGATTCAAAATCGCCACAACCCCCGACGAGTTTGAGCAGATACACCGACTCAATTACCAGACCTTCGCTGAAGAAATCCCCCAGCACCCGCATAATGTTTCGGGTCGGCTGGTGGACAGGTTTCACGACGAGAACACCTACATCATAGGACTGCGCGACGGTCGGTTGATCGCGATGATCGCGGTGCGCCGCCGCCGTCCGTTTTCGCT
>CAZWMF010000863.1:0-1521 GCA_964634535.1 uncultured Opitutaceae bacterium
GGATGTGGTGCACCACCATGCGCCCGGACGGCAGCTCCTTGCTCCGGGCCAGGTCGCAGACCGTGCGGATGTCGTCGCGCTCGATCATGTTGTCGGCCGCCTTCACGTTGACCGACGCCTCGTTGTAGAAGCCCTCGAGGTGCCCGCCCGACTGGGCGAGAAACACGAAATCCAGCCGCTCGCCGGCGTCGCGCTCGGCCTGGTCGATCGCGCCATGGACGCAGTCGCTCGCCGCCTTGTAGTCGGCGACCGCCCCCTTGATCACCCCGTGGGTCGGGCATTCGCCGCAGCCGATGATGGCCAGCTCGCGGCCGGTGTATTCGCCGACCAGGACGGTGACTTTGGACGTGCCGATGTCGACGGCCCCGATGAACGTTGGATTGGTTCTCACGGTAGATGGAATTGAAAATGCGGCGCCGCGGGGGCGGCCGTTCCCGCCGGATTCGATCGGACCATGCCGCCGGCGCCCGGGGGGGCGCCGATCGGGTCGGTCGGCACCGGCTCGCTCGAGACCGGCACGCGCGGACCGAGCGACAAGTCGATCGTCCGCAGCCGGATCGGCGGATCGGCCCGCGCGGCCGTATCGAGCGCCAGGTCGAGCCGACCCAACTGCTGGGTAAAATCGTCGGTTTGCGTTCCGAAGCGGATGGTCTGCCCCTGGCGGGTACGCACCTCGATGATGCCGTCGTCGGCCAAGCCGGCCAGCGAGACCACGTGCCAGTCGCGATAGAGGTGCCCGGCCTCCAACCGGGCCCGCGAGAGGAGGTCGGCCACGCGCTCCATGCCCGCGATCGGTCCAACGCGTCCGTTGTGGGGCGTGATCCCGTCGAGCCACGGCAGCGTGGCGAGCATCGCCTTGTCGTAGCCATGCCCCGCGTACACCGTCCCATCGCGCGCGACCAACAGGGTGCGTTCGGGCGCCGCGCCCTCCGCGACCCGCAGCCGGGCGACCGGCGTGCGCTCGGCCATCCGGACGATCAGGGTATGCGGGAAGCGCCGCACGACCGAGGCGGCCTGCACCTGGCCGCCGGCCAGGACCTTCTGACGCAGGGCGGTCAGATCGATCCGATCGAGCGTGGCGTCGGCCGGCAGGGCCAGGGTCGCCTTGAGCCAGGCCACGTCCCGGTGGAGCACCCCATCGCTTTCCGCGACGACGTGTTCGCCGATCAATTCGTCGCGCGTCGCCGGCCGCGGCGCGGCGTCCCTTTCCATCGCCAGCGTCACCTCCCAAGCGGCCGCCCCGGCCAGCGCCAATCCAACCGTGGCGCCGGTCAGGCGGATGCCGCGCAGCAGCGCGCGCCGGCGGCCTTCCTTGGAGACCGCCCGGGGCTTCACCTCCTGGGGAATGTCCTTCCAGTGGCGGGCAACAGGCAAGGCGTGCGGACTTTTGCTCATGGAACGGATGTCGGCCGGACCGGATGGAAGCGCGCGAGCGCGGGCGTCACCATTTCCCGGACCAGGGCCGTAAAATCCAATCCCGCGCACCGCGCGCTCATCGGCAGCAGGCTGGTCTCTTTCATG
>CAZWMF010000864.1:0-1515 GCA_964634535.1 uncultured Opitutaceae bacterium
CGAGCGCGATGCGCACATCGGCCACCCGTGCGCCCTTGCCTTCGGCATGGACAATCAGTGGATTGATATCCAACTCGGTGATTTCGGGGAAATCGACGACGAGTTGCGAGAGACGCTCCAAGCACTCGGCAATTACCTTCGTGTCCGTGGGCGGTTGACCGCGAAAGCTCTCAAACACCTTGGCGGCGCGTATCGACTGGATCATATTGCGGGCGCTGAGTTCACGGATCGGCGCGAGCCGGAAGCTGACATCCTTGAGGACCTCGACGTACGTGCCGCCCAGGCCAAACATGATCAGGTGTCCGAAGGTCGGGTCCTGACTGATGCCGAGGATGACCTCGACGCCCTTGCCGGCCATGGCTTGAATCTCCACACCCAGGAGCCGCGCACTGGGTAGTTTTTGTTTCACCCCGTTTGTGATTTTTTTATAACCAGCGCGGGCTTCCTCGGGCGTGGAAATGTTGAGCAATACCCCACCGACATCGAGTTTGTGTACGACGTCGGGGGATGCAATTTTCATGGCGACGGGTCCGCCGATTTTTTGGAACCACTCGGCGGCTTCATCTTCGGTTCTGGCCAGGGCGTGTTGGAGCAGCGGGAACCCATAGGCTTTCAAGACGGCGAGCGCCTCGGCTTCCGGCAGGAACGTGCGGCCTTCGCTGCGGGCCTTCGCAAAAATCTGTTTCACGGCATCGCGATCGACTTCGAAATGGCGTTCGTTGGTCCGCGGCCGCAGCAACCACTGCGTATAGCGGTACATGGCCGCCAGGGATCGGGATGCGTTTTCCGGGAACTCGTAATTGGGAACGCCGTGCTGCTCGAGGATTCGCACACCGGCGGAGACGTCGACGTGACCGAGGAACGAAGCCAGCACGGGCTTCTTGCTGGACGGTGCGATTTCACCAATCGTGCGGGCAACGGCCTCGATGTCGGTCATCGACTGCGGCGTGAGCAGGACCACCAACCCATCGACGTTCGGGTCGCCGAGTACGGCTTCCAGAGCGGTAGTGTAGCGATCGCAAGTGGCGTCGCCGATCACGTCGACGGGGTTGGAAAAGTTCGCGGTCGGTGGCAGCTTCGCCTTGAGGGACTCGAGTGTCTCGGGTCGCAGTTTGGCGAGCTCGAGCCCATGACGGATGGCGGCATCGGTGGCCATGATGCCGGGTCCACCCGCGTTGGTGACGATGGCGAAGCGGTTGCCTTTGGGCAACGGCTGGCGTGAGAACCCGACCGCGAAGTCGAAAAGTTCTTCCACAGTATCGACGCGCAGGATGCCAGCCTGCGCGAAAATGGCGTCATAGACGGCGTCACTCCCGGCGAGAGCGCCGGTGTGAGAACGGGCGGCGGCCGCACCCTGCGTGGTCCGCCCGGATTTGATGGCCAGAATCGGCTTGCGATGGGCGAGTTCGCCCGTGATCTCGCGGGCCAGTTCGATGAAGGCGCGGCCATCAACCAGGGTCTCCAGGTACATCAAAATGACATCGGTACTGTCGTCATTGGCCAGATAACGCAGCA
>CAZWMF010000865.1:0-1509 GCA_964634535.1 uncultured Opitutaceae bacterium
GCGGTTACAATCTGAGCGTCGCCGTGTGGGTCGGCATCATCGCCCTGGCCGGGCTGGACGCCGAAACCGGCGTGGTGATGCTCCTCTACCTCGATCTGGCCTACGAGGAGTGGCGAACCTCGGGCCGGCTCAAGCGTCTGGCGGATCTGCGCGATGCGATCTATCACGGCGCGGTCAAGCGCGTGCGGCCCAAGGCCATGACGGCGGCGGTGATCATCGCCGGACTGATGCCGATTCTGTGGAGCCACGGGGCCGGGGCCGACGTGATGAAGCGTATCGCGACCCCGATGGTCGGCGGCGTCGTCACTTCGACCGTAATGGAATTGGTCGTCTATCCGGCGATTTTTTACCTGTGGCGTTCACGGTCCCTGCGGCGTCAGGGGGTAACCGGGGCGTCCGCATCCGAATCGGTCGCGTGATCTTCCGCGCACTCCGCGGATTTCCTCGGATTTGGCGGGGCTGGGGCATATTTGTTCCAGCCCTTCGGGGAACGGACGCCGGACCCGATGAGATTTGGGTTGGATGCGAGCCAACCGCTCCCTCGGGAATTCCCCGGCCCCGGACGGGCCGAAAGAAAAGGCGGGATTCCCGAGCGTTTCCGGTATAGGAGATTGTCGGTTAGTTAGTTCCGCGCCGACCCGTTCCAGCGACCCCCGATCAACTCCGCATGAAATCCATTCTGAAATCCCTCCCTAAGTGGCTTCTGATATCGGCTGCGAGCCTGGCGTTCGCCGCCCTCTGCGCCCGCGCCGAATCCGGCAAGCTTGTGCCGGTCTCCGACGTGAACGCCGCCTGGCTCGCGAACGCGCGGGCCAATTATCCGCTGTCGACCTGCGCGGTCTCGGGCGAGAAGCTCGCGGATGGCGACATGGGCAAACCTCGGGAATTCGTCTATCGGGAGGCCGGCAAACCCGACCGCCTCATTCGATTCTGCTGCGGGGGCTGCCTCAAGGATTTCAACAAGGACCCCGCCAAGTACCTGAAGGCGATCGACGCGGCTGCCCAGGCAAAGGCGGCGGCTTGCTGCAAATAGGCATGACCGGCCGGCCGGCGGGCCTGGGCCGGGCGCCATATCGCGGCGCCCGGTGGGCCCGGCGGATTGCCTCTGGGCCCGTCCATCCGATGCTGGGCGCGGCTCACCCATGAGCGGACCCGACCACGCCGCGCAGTTTCCGGCGACCTGCTGGAGCCTCGTGCGCCAGGCGGGCGACGGCCCCTCGTCGGCCTCCCAGGCGGCGCTCGAGACGCTGTGCGGGGCGTATTGGCCGCCGCTCTACGCCTATCTGCGCCGGACCGGGCATGATCCGGACGCGGCCAAGGACCTTGTCCAGGGCTACCTCGCCCGCCTGCTCGAGCGCAACGACCTGGCGGCGGTCGCGCCGGGCCGGGGCGGTTTCCGGTCGTATCTGCTGGCCGGTCTGCGCAATTTTCTGGTCAGCGAAATTCGCCGGGAAAGCGCGCAAAAGCGCGGCGGCGGCGCCGAGGTGATTTCGATCGACGCGCAGGCGG
>CAZWMF010000866.1:0-1506 GCA_964634535.1 uncultured Opitutaceae bacterium
GCATGCGAAGTCACGAGATAGCGTCTCAGATTTCGGCTTTGCGCGCATGATCTCCCCCCGCATTGGCGTCGCCCTGCGCTACGGCCACGAGCTCGCCCGCGGTCCCAATGGCGGAACATTCCGCCGCCGCCGCGAGGTCAAACCGGTCGAGGTCGAGGGCGTCGACTGGGCGTGCATCCGGGTTGCGGGCGGCCGAGAATTCGCCGTTGCGGACGATCTGGGCGCCATCGGGTTCCGGCCGTTTTGCCCGCATGGCGTCCGTGTCATCGAAAATGCCCGCATTGGCCCCAGGGGACGCCGTGGGCGGCGAGAACGCGATTACCCGGTGTTCGGCTGCTACGTCTTCATCGGCTGTCCTGGTGGCCTTCTGGTGGCCCGGCATTCGCATCCGAATATCCTCGACGTGCTGGTCGGCCCTGGCGGCTCGGGGCACGTTCCGGCGAAATTCCTAGAACTCGCGTCGGAGCTTTGGGTCTCCGGTCGATGGGACGGGCGGATCAAGTGGGCGCGGTTTCATGCGGAAGAGCGCGTGAAAATAAAATCCGGGCCATTTGCGGATTTCGAGGGAATTATCGAGGAATTGCCGTCGGAAACCCGCGCAATCATTCGGTTTGCGCTATTCGGACGGCAAACCGTTGTAAATCTTGACATTGAGGCTTTGGAACTGCTATGATAGCGTCCGTCGCGCGCCGGCGATGGTGGAACGAATCGGGATTAAAAAACCGACCACCGCCTGCGCGCTTGAGTTTTTGTTGTCGGGGTGGAGCAGCCCGGTAGCTCGTCAGGCTCATAACCTGAAGGCCGCAGGTTCAAATCCTGCCCCCGCAACCAGTTACAATTTCGAGCGCCGACTTGCGGGGGTGCAAGGTCTCATCCGTGCGGTGAGATCGGGCCAGACGGTGACGCGGGCCTACACGCAAGCCGGCGCTCGATCAGTTTCCGGGCGGAAAGCTACGGGGTGAAGGCGTCCGGTATCGCACCCGGTCTGCGCGCGACGTGACGCCCCGCCCGGAAGCCTACGCGCCGCCCTTCCCAGCCTCCCCGAGCGCCTTCTCGATCTCGGCCAGCAATTCCCTTCGGGCTCGACATGATCCGCATTGCTGGCCAGCCCAATGTCGACGCCGCGCGACGTGCGAAGCGAGCCGATCCGTTCTATCTCAGCGACGAATGGAAGCGGCTGCGCCTCGATTGTCTTCGCCGTGACGGCTTCGCCTGCGTCAAATGCGGTGCTCGCGCCAATGTCGCGGATCACATCGTCAGCCGTCGCCAAGGCGGAAAAGACGATCTAGCCAATTTGAGAAGCTTGTGCGCCATCTGCGATAATCGTATGAAGGAAAATGCAGACGGCCGTAGACGCAATAGCGGCTCCGCTGGCGTCATCGGCGCAGACGGCTTCCCGACGTAGCTGTTTCCACGCGAACGCCGCCAGCGGCTTTCCTATGCGCGCTGCGGCCCCTTCTAGGGGTATGGCGGGTTAAGGCTTTTCGGCGTTCCGGCGCCCACAAC
>CAZWMF010000867.1:0-1506 GCA_964634535.1 uncultured Opitutaceae bacterium
CGCGCAAATCAAATCCTTGAGAAAGCCAGCAGGTTAACGGCGCATTTTCGTTTGCACTCCAGGGCGACCCGGAGTTTGTTTCCTGCGTGCTGGAAGCGATCAAGGTTCTGGGTAAGTCTATGGCGGCTTCCCCCGAGCGTGCGCGGGAGGCCGACGAAGATTTGCTGATTGTGCGCCAGGTCCAATCGGGCGACGTGGCGGCTTTCGACCACCTTATCCGCAAATATCGGGAGCGGATATTTGGGGTGGTTTATCACCTCACGTCCAATCGCGAAGACGCGGCGGATCTTGCCCAGGACGCCTTCATCAAGGCTTTCCAGTCGATCCATCGTTTCCAAGGCCAATCGACCTTTTTCACCTGGCTCTATCGCATATCCATCAATTCGGCTCTCAGTCACTTGCGCAAGAATCGCGCCCGGTCGTTCTTCAGCCTCGAGCGGATCGATCAGGACGAGCCCGTCGCGCGGGAAGTTCTTGCCGCGCTTACGGATAAAACCACGACCGACCGGGCGGCCTTTGTGAGGGAGCTCCAGGAAAAATTGAACGAAGCGATGCAAAAGTTGTCTATCAAGCATCGGACCGTGGTCACCTTATTTGAAATCGATGGGCTCAGCCATCAGGAGATTGCAGAAATCATGGATTGCTCCGTGGGAACGGTTCGTTCGCGGCTCCATTACGCGAAACAGCTGCTCCAATCCGAGCTGACCCCGTATTTGAGCCGATGAAGTTAGACCCGAAATCCGACGGGCAACCGTCCTTGGAGAACTTATTGCGCTTCAAGCGTTTGGAACGTCCGGCGCCGGAGTTTTGGACACAATTCGAGAGCGAACTCCGCGCCAAGCAATTGGCCGCGATCGTATCGCGACCGCCGGTTTGGACCCGTTACGGCGAGGTGTTCCGGTCGCTTTTCCGCCATTCGGTCCCGATGGGCGCAGTCGGCGCCTTGGCGGTGGCATTGGTGAGTGTCTATGAATTTCGCACGCCCGCGACGCAGGCCAAGGTCTCGTCGGCCAAACCCATGAGTGTACCCGCAGTGGCGGCGACGCCCGTGGCGCGCGCCCTCGGTTCCCCCGGTCAGGTCGCCCCGCAGACGAATTTGACCGAGCTCGCCTCCAACCGCGTGCCGGCGGACCGTTCGAGCGTCCGCGCCGATCGCTTGGCTGCGAAGTTGGCCGACGCCACGGCGGGCGAAGCGGCGGTGGTCGGCCTGCTGACCGAAGGCGCGGCCGTTCCGCTGCGCACACAGCAAGCGGCATGGAGCCGCAATGTCTTTGCCGTTCCGGATCCGGTGGCTTCTCTGGGCGCCGTTTCGACGACGACCGCGCCCTTGGCCACCGTGGCCGTCCTGCGCGAACCGCTGGCCCGGATGGGCGGCAGGGCCGACGCGGTGCGCGCCCGATTGCTCGAAAACGATCTGCCGAGCGCCGGCGGCGCGAGTTTTGCGGCCGACGCGGTTTCGGACCACATCGTGAGCCGGCTTTCCGACGAGCGCCTGTACCAGAGTGT